>DATHXE010000605.1:0-9033 GCA_035459845.1 Tepidisphaeraceae bacterium
GCTGCACGCGTACTTTTTGTGGAACGACCAGATCCTCGCGCGGTGTCCGTTCACGGCGGCACAGCAGAAGGCCGTGATCGCGGCGGGCAACGAGTACATGGCGGCGCGGGAGACGCCGGCGACGGCGGGGAAGATGGTTTCGGACCCGCGGTGTGACGCGGCCGACATCGAGGTGGTCGTCGCGCTGGCCGTGAAGAAGGACCCGACGTTGACGAAAGAGCACGCCGACGCGCTGCGGAAGCTGTTCGA
The DNA here is from genome assembly GCA_035459845.1 of Tepidisphaeraceae bacterium. GTDB lineage: Bacteria > Planctomycetota > Phycisphaerae > Tepidisphaerales > Tepidisphaeraceae > DASPKW01. The sequence continues at coordinate 250 of DATHXE010000605.1, forward strand.
CGGCCCGCGGCACGCTGTGACGGGCGAGCGCATCTTTTGCGGCATTCCACTGGGGAGCTCGCTCGAAGCGGCCCACGGGCACCTCTACCTGTTCAAGTGGGTGTTCGGGGCCGACAAGAATACGGCGGACGTCAACTTCGGGGCGGACATCGACCGGTACACGGCGGCGCTGGGGCCGTACCTCAACGCGGAGAACGACGACCTCACAGCGTTCGAGCGGCGCGGGGGCAAGCTGATCATGATGTCCGGGTCGGCGGACTCAGTGGTGCCGTACCACGCGTCGCTCGACTATTACGAGCGGGTCGCCGGGCGATTTGGTGGGATCGAGCAGGTGAAGTCGTTCTTCCGGTTCTACGTCGTTCCGGGGATGAGCCACGGGCCGGGGCCGGGGGTCAACAGCCTGCCGAGCGCGCTGGACCTGGTCGTCAAGTGGCGAGAACAGGGCGAGGCGCCGGACGCGATTCAGGGCCGGCGAGTGGTCGACGGGAAATCGGAACTGGAGATGCCGCTGTACCCGTACCCCGACAAGACGGGTTGGGACGCGGCCGCCGGCGCGTTTAAACGCGCGGAAGGGAAGCGCGGCGGGGTCGATCGCGTGGCGGCGCGGTTCAGGCCGGCGGCGGCCGAGTGAGGAACAACAGTCCGCGCGCCGTCAGTCAAGTTCGACGACGCGCGTGAGCGTCACCTTATGGAACGTCGTGGGACTGTAATCGGAGCCGATGCCGAGGGGGGCGGGGCCGGTGGCTCGGTCCTTATTCGTGAGGTCGGCGCCGGTGGTGGTGTGGGTGGCGATGCGCTTGCCGTCGACCCAGGCTTCGATGCGATTTCGGCGGACCTTGACGGTGGCGGTGTGGCGGACGTTGGGGGCCCAGTCGAGGCCGGTGTAGGCGGTGTGGTTCTGCTGGGCGGACTTCCCGCCGATGTGCTGGAAGCCGCTGACGGTGCCAGACCACCCGCCGAGGACGAGGGAGCACGGGTGGCCGTTGACGGTGAACATTTGGACGACGCAGCTGTCGCCCCCGGTGCGGGTGAACTCGACGGTGAAGTCGTACTGGTCGGGGAGGGCGGCGGGGGCGAGGGGGAGGATGGCGCGCTTGGCGTCATTGGAGCGGAGCTCGACGCCGATGCGGGACCAGGCACCGGCCGGGCAGCCACCGGCGACGTTGGCGACGGCGAGCAGGTCGACGGGCGCCGGCGCGGCGGGGCTGGTAGCGATTGTTGTCGGAATCGTCGTGATCGCGGGCGCTGAGGCGGCGGTCTGTGGGTTGGGGTCGCCGCGCTTGCCGGTGAGGGCCAGCGCCAGCACGATGACGGCGACGACCGCGGCGGTCGACGCGCCGATGACCAGGGGCGAGCGCCGGGTAGCCGGGGCCGGTCTGGCGGCGGCGGCGGCGGCGGCCCGGTTCGCCAGCGACATGAGCGAGGCGGCCGAGAGCGGGACCTGCTCGGCGAGGGCATCGAGGCCGGCGAGGCGGCGGGCGGCGCCGGCCGCGCGGTGCGACAGGCCCGTCGACGGACCCGGGTCGGGCGGGGGCGTCCACGGGGCGGACGAGCCGAGGGCGGAGGCGGGGTCGGCGGGGCGGGGCTTTCTGGCGGGTGCGGAGGCGGCGATGGCCTTGGGCTTGGGGGTGGGGCGGTCGAGGTCTTCGCTGACGAGCGTCATGGCCGCGCCGCAACCGGGGCAGTGACGGGCGCCGGAATCGGCGCCGGCGAGGCCCGTGGCCTTCGTGCGGTACGATTGATCGCAGGGGACGCACTTCCACGTGCGGATGAGGCTGGTCATGGGTGATCTCGCGGGAACCGAGTGGCGTGATCGATGACTCTCGTGCTCGGTCGGCGCCGACGCGCGACGCGGCGAATCTACGTCGGGCGGGGAATCGGGGCCAAGAGAAACGTGGATAAATGAGCGGGATGGCCCTGATTAGGGCTGCGGCACGGCGCGATGCGCTTATGTGGCGCGCGTGAATCACGACGGATCGCGCGGGCGAAATCGGGGAGTGACTTTTCCGAGCATCGGGTGGCGCGTGAGCGGGTCGCTGACCTGCGCCTTCCACAGGACCGGCACGTTCACGATGTCACGACCACGCCCGTGCTTGTCACGCCGGCGGGGGCGCGGAGAATGGCCGTCACACTATGGACGCCATCTTGCTCGAGAGGCCGCAGTCGTTTGTGCGAACGCAGTTGCCCGAGCCCGCGCCGCCGGGGCCGGGGGAGGCGCTGGTGAAGGTGCACCGGGTCGGGATCTGCGGGACCGACATCTCCGGGTTCCTCGGGAAGATGCCGTTCTATTCGTACCCGCGGATCCCGGGGCACGAGCTGGGGGTGGAGGTGCTGGCGGTGGGCGAAGGGGTGACGAACGTGAAGCCGGGCGACCGGTGCGCGGTCGAGCCGTACATGAACTGCCAGGAATGCTATTCGTGCAAGGTCGGGCGCGGGAACTGCTGCAAAAACTTGAAGGTGCTGGGCGTGCACACGGACGGCGGGATGCGGCCGCGGTTCATCCTGCCGGCGCGAAAGCTCCACCCGGCCAACAAGCTCACGCTCGAGCAGGCGGCGCTGGTGGAGACGCTGGCGATCGGGTGCCACGCCGTCAACCGGGGACGGCCGGAGAAGGGCGAGCACGCGCTGGTGATCGGGGCGGGGCCGATCGGGCTGTCGGCGATCGAGTTCCTCAAGCTCGCGGGCGCATCGGTGACCGTACTGGACTTGTCAGAATCCCGGCTGGCGTTCGCCAAGGACGTCATGAAGGTCGACCACGTCATCAAGCCCGACGGCAACGAGGCCGCGAAGCTCGAGGAGATCGGCGGCGGGCACCTGCCCACCCTCGTGATCGACGCGACCGGCAGCGTCAAGTCGATGAACCACGCGTTCAACTACGTCGGGCATACCGGGCGCATGGTGTACGTCGGCATCGTGACGGCCGACGTGCAGTTCCCCGACCCGCTGTTCCACTCGCGCGAGATGACCCTGCTGGCGAGCCGGAACGCGGAACCGGCGGACTTTACGCGGATCGTGGGGCTGATCGAGTCGGGCCGGATCGACACGCGGCCGTGGGTGACGCACCATACGACGTTCGACGCGCTGATCGCGGACTTCCCGAAGTTCACGCGGCCGGAGACGGGGTGCATCAAGGCGATGGTGGAGGTGTAGTCGCGAGAAGCGAGTTCACCGCAGAGACGCAGAGGGCGCGGAGGGGGCGCAGAGAAGAGAGTCGAGTGATGAAGACCGCCATTACCATCGCGCTGGTTCCACAGGCCCGGTCGGGACCGTTCGTATTTCATGGGGATTTGGCCGGGTCGGTGGCGACGGCGGCCGAGTTGGGGTTTGACGCGGTGGAGATTTTTCCGCCGTCGGGGACGGCGGTTGACGCGGGGGAGTTACGGGGGATGCTGACGGATCACGAGCTGGCGCTAGCGGCGGTGGGGACGGGGGCGGGATGGGTGGTCGAGAAGCTGTCGCTGACGGACCCGGACGCGGACGTGCGCCGGCGGGCGGTGGAGTTCGTGCGGGTAATCATCGACTTCGCGGGACCGTTCGGCGCGCCGGCGATCATCGGCTCGATGCAGGGGCGGCACGCGGACGGGCAGCGCGAGGCGTCATTGGCGTGGCTGGCCGAATCGCTCGGCGAATTGGCGGGACACGCGCGGGCGACCTATGGCACCCCCCTGCTGTACGAGCCGCTGAACCGGTACGAGACGAACCTGTTCAACCGTCAGGCCGATGCGGCCGCGTGGCTCGACGCGGCCGGGCTCACGGACGTGAAAATCCTGGCGGACCTGTTTCACATGAACATCGAGGAGCGCGACGTGGCCGCTACGCTTCGCGCCCTTGGCCCGCGGCTCGGGCACATACATTGCGTGGACTCGAACCGCCTCGCGGCGGGGTGGGGGCACACGGACTTTTCGACAATCGTGGCGGCGCTGCGGGAGGTCGGATATGCGGGGCATTTGTCGGCGGAGTGTTTCCCGATGCCGGATTCAGGGGCGGCGGCGCGGCAGACGATCGAGCGGTATAACGAGTTGTTGAGGTAGCTCGACACGCTCCCCTCCGGGCGGCGCTGTCGCTTGCCCGTCGGGTCGCGGCTAAACAGGGCGCGCGTTTTCAATCGGCAATGGGCAATCGGCAATAGGCAATCCCCCTCATGCTCAAAACCAAACTTCTTCATCCCGACCTCCTCGCCATTATCGCCCGCGGCGGGCACCACTCGAAGATCCTCATCGCCGACGGGAATTACCCGGCGGCGTCGACGCTCGGGCCCAACGCGAAGCTGGTCTCGCTCCAGCTCATGCCCGGCGTGCCGACGGTGACGCAGGTGCTCGAGGCGCTGCTGTCGGCCGTCCCGATCGAGCGCGCGAACACCATGGACTACGAGCGCACCGGCCCGTACGCGCTGACCAGCGACCCGGAGGTCTGGCCGCAGTTCCGCCAGACGATCAAGGCGGCCGGACTGAAGCTCGACCTCGAGCCCATCGAGAAGTGGGAGTTCTACAAGCAGGTGTCGACGCCCGACCACATCCTGACCATCCAGACCGCCGACCAGCAGCGGTTCGCGAATTTGCTGCTGACCGTGGGCGTGCGGATGGACTGAAGATGGAACCGCAGATGAACGCGGATGAACGCAGATAAACTAAAGATTCAAACGGATGAGCACGACGCGACGCCCACACCGCCCAATGGCTAGCGCGACGCACGATTGATCGGCGTTCATCTGCGTGCATCTGCGGTTCCAACCTTTTCAACTCTTATGCAAACCCGCCCCCTCGGCCGTACCGGTTTGAACCTCCCGATTCTGTCCTTCGGCGCCTCCTCGCTGGGCGCCGAGTTCCGCTCGATCGACCTCGGCGAGGCGTTGCAGTCCGTGCGCGTCGCGCTCGACTGCGGGATGAACTTCATCGACACCTCCCCCTACTACGGGCGGGGCATGAGCGAGGTGTTGCTCGGCGTCGCGCTCGAGGGCGTGCCTCGCGACTCGTACACGTTGTGCACGAAGCTCGGGCGGTACGCGCCGGCGCACTTCGATTTCTCGCCGCGGCGGGTGGAGGAATCGATCGACGTGTCGCTCGAGCGGATGCGGACGGACCACCTCGATGTCGCGCTGCTGCACGATGTGGAGTTCGCGGACCTCGATTACATCGTCAACGAGACGCTGCCCGCGCTGCGGAGGCAGCAGCAGAAGGGGAAGGTGCGGTTCGTGGGCGTATCCGGCTACCCGATGAAGATGTTCAGGTACGTCGCCGACCGTGCCCCGCTCGACGTGATCCTCTCGTACAACCACTACACGCTTCAGAACACGATGCTGGCGGACCTGGCGCCGTACCTGAAGGCGAAGGACGTCGGCGTCATGAACGCGGCCCCGTTCAGCGCGCGGCTGCTGACCAATGCGCCGCTGCCCAAGTGGCACAAGGCGCCGCCGCACGTTCGCGAGATCGCGACCAAGGCGGCCGCGCACTGCGCGGCCCGCGGTAGCGACATCGCCAAGCTCGCCCTGCAGTTCTCGATCGCCCACCCCGACATGACCACGTGCGTGACCGGGAGCGCGAGCCCGAAGCGCGTCGCCGAGTGGGCGAAGTGGGCCGCCGAGCCGATCGACCGGCAGTTGCTCGGCGAGGTGCTGGAGATTCTCAAGCCGATCCACAACTGGATCTACGTGGAGGGACGGCCGGAGAATAACGACCCGGGGGCGGAGCCGCGCTGATGCGGGGACTCGGAGCGTGGCACGGAATGCAGGTGCGATAACTCGACTCGTTTATATAAACGGGGATCACGATCGCCACAATACGCGACCGGCGGCCCGAATCCATTTCGGGCCGCCGGCCAACACATCCGTGTCGTTTCCGCGCGCCGCTCCGGGCGCGGTGGTCGCGAGGCGCTCCGCCTCGCGGGTTTGGGTGCAAAGGTGAGAACCCCTGCGCGGGCATCGTGCCCGTGGCGATCCTGTGGGTTTGGTGAAGTCGCTAAGCCGCAACCGGCAGACGCGACTGAAGAGGGACTAAGTTACGCCGCGTCCGCGTCCATCTCGACGCGCTCCGCCGCCGCCGCGCGCTTCTCCGCCGCGGCCTTCCGCACCCGCCGGCTGCGGCCGACCGTCTGCTGGTCGTAGCTGGCGCGGTGCTCGGGGTTCGCCTCGGCGACCTTCACCGCGCTGGCGGCGTCGGGGGCGAACAGGTCGGCGCCGATCTCCTCGGCCAGGCCCTCCGCCCGCTTGTAGATCCCGCCGCAGCACATGATCTGCATCTCCGGGCAGCTGTTGACCTCGCGGAGGTAGTCGATCAGCTTGCGGACGGCCGGGACGGCCTGGGGCTGGGTGCCGTACATGACCATCACGTCGGGACGCTGGTCGCCGATCATCTTGAGGATCTCGTCGTTCGGGACGCCGCCGCCGACGAATTTCACTTCCCAGCCGGCCGACTCGAACAGGTCGGAGCAAAGCTGGCCGCCGAGCTCTTCGGGCTCGTCGTTGCCGCAGAAGATGGTGACCTTCTTGCCGTTGGCCTCCGCCTTGGGCAGGCTGCCGGCGAGCTGGTCGCACAGCGTGCGGTTCAGGCGGGTCGCGAGGTTTACCGTCGCCTGGGTGATGCGGTCTTCGCGGTAGAGGGTCTGGACGAGCTCCATCGTGGGCCAGACCAGCTTGGTCAGCAGGTCGTAGGCGGGAATGCCCTTGGCGACGGCGGCGTCAATGACCGAGCGGCAGGCGGCGCGGTTGCCGGCCAGCAGCGGCTCGAGGTACTGCTGCGACAGCGAGTTGGACATGGGCTTGGACATGGATGTTCTCCGGCGGGCCGCTTGGGGCATCTCGCCAATTCGGGGCACGGCATTCGGCGAACTCCAGAGGCCGACTGCGTGCCCGTGACCATCGGAGGCGTCCTTGCCGTCCGTTCTTACTCTCGGTGTTAATCTGGGTAACTCCGACGCAAGTGATATCGGAGGCTGCCCGTCCAATTCTTTACCCAAATTAACATCGTGACGGGCGATGCAGCGGGTCTTACGGAGCGGCCGATAATTCTGCACGCACTCGGGTGGAGATCGGCCGTACCAATCGGGTCCGGCGGTGTCCGCACTGCGTGCGGCGTTGCATTTTGATCCGGCCGCCGGAGAATTGCGGTTTGCCCGGCGGAGGAGAAATGCGGGCTCGGGGCGGATTGTTACGGGTGTCGAGGCCGTGCGCATGGTGGCGCGCGACCTCGTGCACTCGTTGACCCGGGGCACCGCGGGAGAAACTGCGCACCGTGAACCGGCGCGCGCACGGACGGTGGTCGTATGGCCGATTCAGTGGAAAACCTGGAACGCGATCTGGGCCGGTTGTCGTCGCGTGGGGAACCGACCCCGGCGGTGCAGATCCGGCGAAGTTTGCGCGGTAAGCACGTCTGCCCGTTCTGCGGGACGCAGCGCGAGACGGACGTCGGGCCGTGCCAGCACTGCTCGCTCGAGGACACGCCGACCACCCGGGCGGCGACGCGCTCGAAGCTCGGGCCGTGGTACGTGCTGCAATCGCGCAACCCGTCGGCCCCGGGGATGAGCTTCGCGACGTTAATGATGCTGGTGCAGAAGGGGCGGGTGACGGCGCGGTCGGTCCTACGCGGGCCGACGACCGGCCAGTTCTGGCGCCACGCGGCGAAGGTCAAGGGCGTGGCCCGCGAGTTCGGGCTGTGCTGGAACTGCGGCGGCGACGTGTCCCGGAACTCGCGCGCGTGCCCGGCGTGCAAGCGCATGCAGGAGCCGCCGCTCAACCCGGACGTGCTCCTCGAGCCCGGCGAGATCTCGGCGGACGAACTCACCGAACAGATGTGGGCCGCGGACGCGCCGTCGTCGCAAGTGGGCGGGGCGATGCCGCGGAGCACGCCCGCGTCGCCCGTCGAACGCCTGATGAACAAGGGCGGTCTGCGGCGCGAAGTGGCGCCCCACGCGCACGACGTGGATCATTCGGCGGACGAGGTTCGCCCGGCCAACGGAAACGGCCACCGCAACGGCAATGGGAACGGTCACGGTCACGCGCACGCCCCGGCGGCGCGGCGTGAGGAATCGTACGCGGAGCCGCACCCGACGCCGCGCCGCTCGACGGCCACTTCGACCGACGGCGACGATTTGGTGAACTCGCTGAGCGGCGCGATCCCGGCCGACGACGGCCTGGACGATTTGGGGCCGCGGCGGAGCGCGCATCGGCCGGCACACGGCTCGGGCATCCCGCCGCGACAGGGCGGGGCGCGCCCGGGGATGCTCGCGGACGCGAGCCACGAACTCACGACGCGCGACGGCCTGGAGATGGCCGTCTTCCAGATGCCGTACGGCGGGCGGGCGCGCGGGTCGGTCCTCGGACGCCTGTTCAAGGTGCTCGTGGTGGCCGTGCTGATCGCGGGCATGGGGCTGGGCGCGATGTGCTACTTCGACGAGGGCATCCGCAACAAGACGGTCGCGTACTGGGAACAGTTTTACGCGTGGGCGAAGTCGCTGACGCAGAACGACCGGAAGCCGGCGACCGCCACGCCGCCCGCCCCGGCCAGGGCGGACGAGGACGTCGCCGACGTCGAGGTGAAGGCGCCGGCGCCGCGCTCGGCGGTCAAGCCCGCGCCCGCGGCCAAGGTCGACCCGGCGGCGGAGGAATCGCCGACCCAGCGCGCCTACCGCCTGTTCGAGCAGGCGAGCGGGCTGGAGCGCCGCGGCGACTACGCCAAGGCCGCCGACGTGTACGAGCAGATCAAGGGACTGAACCTGCCCCCGCAGGACGTCCCGATCGGCGTCGACGCCCGCCTGGGGATCGCGCGCCGCAAGGCGGCGGAGCAGAAGTAG
>DATHXE010000606.1:0-3731 GCA_035459845.1 Tepidisphaeraceae bacterium
CGTGACGATGCTCCTGCTCCTGGTCGGCGGCCTGTTCTACTTCCGGCGGATGGAGAAGACGTTCGCGGACGTGGTGTGAGGAGGTAGGCGGTAGGCAGTAGTCAGTAGCCAGTACGGCGAAGACTGCGGCTGACCGGCGACTGCCGACCATCCCCTGCATGCTGCGACTACTGACTACCGCCTACTGACTACTGGCTACTCATGAGTTCTGACGTTTCCATTCGAGTCGACGGCTTGAGCAAGCGGTACCGCGTGGCGGACCGGGAGCACTACTACACGATGCGCGACGCGATCGTGAAGGCGGTGACGGCGCCGGCGCGGGCGGTGCGCTCGCTGCTGGGCGGGGGGCGGGGGGCGGCGGCCGCGGGCGGGGGCGACGGGTCGGGCATGCACGACTTCTGGGCCCTGCGCGACGTCTCGTTCGAGCTCCACCAGGGCGAGGTCCTGGGCATCATCGGGCGCAACGGGGCGGGCAAGAGCACGCTGCTGAAGATCCTCTCGCGGATCACCGAGCCGACGACGGGGTACGCGGACATCTACGGCCGGGTGGGCAGTTTGCTCGAGGTCGGGACGGGCTTCCACCAGGAATTGAGCGGGCGCGAGAACATCTATATGAGCGGGGCCCTGCTCGGGATGAACCGGGCGGAGATCAACCGAAAGTTCGACGAGATCGTCGCGTTCAGCGAGGTCGAGGAGTTCATCGACACGCCGGTCAAGCGGTACAGCAGCGGCATGTACACGCGGCTGGCGTTCGCGGTCGCGGCGCACCTGGAACCGGAGATCCTGATCGTCGACGAGGTGCTGGCGGTCGGTGACGCGAGCTTCCAGCGCAAGTGCCTGGGGAAGATGGGCGAGGTCGCGCGGCACGGGCGGACGGTGCTGTTCGTGAGCCACAACATGGCGGCGGTGCAGTCGCTGTGCACCAAGGCGCTGATGCTGAGCGCGGGCCGGGTGCAAGAGGTCGGGCTGGTCGAGCCGGTCGTCCAGCATTACCTGAAGATGGCGGGCGAGCTCGAGGCGACGCCGCTCGACGAGCGGAAGGACCGCAAGGGGGACGGGAGCGCCCGGCTGACGGCGATGAAGATCGAGGACGCGGACGGCGGGATGATCTGCTGCGGGAGCCGACTGCGCGTGACGCTGGACTACGAGGCCGAGGGCGACCGCCCGCTGCGGAACCCGCGGTTCCTGGTGGCGGTGCACGACCTGACGAACACCGGAATCTTCCTGCTGGACACGGACGCGGGCGGCGGGCTGCCGGACACCCTGCCGGCGCGCGGGCGCGTGTCGTGCGTGACCGACCCGATCCGGGTGACGCCGGGACGGTGCTACGTCAACGTCGCCTTGCACAAGCTGGGCGGGATATCGGATCAAGTGGAGACGGCGGCGTACTTCGACGTCGAGAGCGAGAACTTGTACGGCCAGGGCCGGATCCCCGAGCGGCAGGTCGTGATGTGCGTGATCGACCAGCGGTGGAGCGTGAACGGGGTGGCGGCGGGCGGGCTGCCGGTGGGCGCGACGGACGAGACGGTGGCGCGGGTCATCGCGAAGGCTGTTTGAGGCGATCAGGACGATGCCGATCGATACGCGAAACAACGTCGACTTCCCGCGCCCCGCCGGATCGGGCGAGTCCCGATCGAACGGTCGTGGGAACGGGCGCGCGCGGGATACGGGCTCGGCCGCAGGCGGCGCGGGCGGGCGGGTCCCGCGCGTGAGCGTGGGGCTGCCGGTGTACAACGGGGCCGAACTCCTGCCCGAGGCGGTCGAGTCCATCCTGAACCAGACGTACGCGGACCTCGAGTTGGTCATCTGTGACAACGCGTCGAGCGACGGGACCGAGGCGATGTGCCGCGAGTACGCGCGGCGCGACCCGCGGGTGCGCTATTTCCGGAACTCGAAGAACATCGGCGCGGCCCCGAATTTCAACCGCACGTTTGAGCTGTCGCGCGGGCCGCTGTTCAAGTGGATGGCCCACGACGACGTGGCCCTGCCGACGAACATCGAGCGGTGCGTCGAGGTGCTCGACGCCAACCCGCAGGTCGTCCTGTGCTCGGCCCGGCGGCGGTACATGGACTACGACGGCCGCCTGTGCGTGGAGGACCCGGTCGAGTCGTTCCACAACCTGTCGATTCCGCAACTGCTCCGGCTCGACGGCTCGCGGTACCCGGCCTACATGATGGGCGTGATGCGCCGGGAAGTCCTGGCGCGGACGCGCAAGATGGACACGTTCGTCGCGGCGGACACGGTCTGGGTCATCGAGATGCGGATGCAGGGGGAGTTGTGGGAGTGGCCCGAAGAGTTGCACCGCATGCGGTGGCCGGACAAGAGCGCGGGCCACCGGTCGGTCCGCAAGACGCCGCGCGGGGAGGCGATCTTCCTGGACCCGCTGAACGCGGCGCGGCGGTTCCTGATGCCGCCCGGGATCAAGCTGCTGATCGAGATGCTGCGGAGCGTGGCCAGGTCGCCGGCGGCGGCGGCGGTGCGGCGGCAGGCGTCCCGGGAGATCGTCGCGCACGCGATGGAAAAGCTCCGGCGCGTGATCCGTCCGCGCGAGCTGAGCCGGTACGTGACGCAGAACGTGAAATGGGCGACCCAGACCTTGAGCGACACCGAGCGGGAACACGCCCTGGGCCCGCGGCCGACGGAGAAAGCACACACATGACCTTGTCCGCCCCACCCGCCCCGACGACCGCGCCGACCGCCGTCAAACCCGCGGCCGGCACCGGCGCGTGCTGCCGCGCGTGCGCGGCCCCGCTGGCGCAGACGTTCGTCGACCTCGGCAGTTCGCCCCTGTGCCAGCGACACGTGACGCCCGAGCGCCTCAACCAGATGGAGCCGTTCTACCCTCTGCACGTGTGGGTGTGCGACCGGTGCTGGCTCGTGCAGCTCGAGGAGTACGTCAGCCCGGCCGAAATCTTCGACGACTACGCGTACTTCTCGTCGTTCTCGACGTCGTGGCTCGCGCACGCCAAGGCGTACACGCAGGAGATGGGCCGGCGGTTCGCGGTCGGCAAGGGCAGCCGGGTCGTCGAGCTGGCGAGCAATGACGGGTACCTGCTCCAGTACTTCAAGGAGGCGGGGGTGACCGTGCTCGGGATCGAGCCGGCCGCCAATGTCGCGGAGGCGGCGATCGCCAAGGGAATCCCGACCGTCGTCGAGTTCTTCGGCGTGCGCACGGCCCGCCAGGTCCGCGCCCAGCACGGCCCGGCCGACCTGCTCCTGGGGAACAACGTCCTGGCCCACGTCCCCGACATCAATGACTTCGTCGGCGGGATGAAGGCGCTGCTCGCCGACCGCGGCGTCATCACGATGGAGTTCCCGCACCTCGTGCAACTGATGACGCACAACCAGTTCGACACAATCTACCACGAGCACTTCAGCTACCTGTCGATGACCGCGGTCGAAACGCTCTTCGCGAAACACGGGCTGACACTGTTCGACGTCGAAGAACTCCCGACGCACGGCGGGTCGCTGCGGATCTACGCCCGGCACACGGCGGACGCGACCAAGCCGGTCGGCCCGCGCGTCGGCGATTTGCGCGCCCGCGAGGCCGCGTTCGGTATCACGCGGCTCGAGACCTACGCGACGTTCGGCGAGCAGGTCCGCCGCACCAAGCGCCGCCTGCTCGAGTTCCTGATCGGGGCCAAAGACGCGGGCAAGACCGTCGTCGGGTACGGCGCCCCCGGCAAGGGCAACACGCTCCTGAACTACTGCGGCATCCGCACCGACTTCGT
>DATHXE010000607.1:0-1735 GCA_035459845.1 Tepidisphaeraceae bacterium
CCCGTCCCCCGCCCCGCGCCCGCCGAACGTGCTCATGTACTCGCCCTTGGCGTTGTACCGGTGCACGTAGGATGACCCGTACCCGTCGGCGACGTAGAAACTGCCGTCGGTCGGGTGAAAGGCGATGTTCGTCGGCGTGAACGTCGCGTCGGCCGGGCGCTCCTTGCCGGTCTTCGGGTCCTTCGACGCCGCGTACACCGGCGACCCGTCCGCCTTCCTGGCTTCCTTGGGGTAACCGAACTTGAACACGACGTTGCCGTCGAGGTCCGTCTTGACGATCTGCCGCTGGCCGGTCGTCGCCAGGTACAGGAACTCCCCGCCCTCCTCCTTGCGGAGCTGCATGCCGTGGGCGCCCGAGACGTACTCCTTGCCCCAGCTCTTGATGAACTTGCCCGCCGGGTCGAACACGGCGGTCGAGTCGACGCTGCCGTTCTGGTGGTGGACGATCATCCGCCCGTCCGCCGTCTCGACGACCGAGTGCGTGTTCCCGAGCTTGTACCCGTCCGGGAGTTGGGCCCACCCGTCGACGACCTCGTACTTGTGCGCGTCCCTGCCGGTGACCAGGTTCTTCGCGTCGGCCTTGTCGGCGCCGAAGACGGCGAACGGCTTGAACAGCGGGGAGACCAGGGCGGCGGCGCCGAGGCCCTTGATGATCGAGCGGCGGGAGGTGTCCATGTGCGGGCTCCTGTGGGTTGAAGTGGTGCTGTGAGATATACCGCGGCGGAGCGGTTTTGTCAGACGGAGGAGGAGACGGGGATGTGAACTGATATGGGAAAGGCGGCGCAGTTTCCTCTTGAGGTCGACTCGCCCGTCGTGCGAATAAACCGCGCACCCGCGCGTTGAGGTCGTGTACGATTCGCCCGACCCGACGAACCCCAAGAGGTGTGCCCATGCGTCTCGCCACGACCCTCGCGCTCGTGCTCCCGATCTCCGCCGCCGCCGCCGACTGGCCCCAGTACCGCGGGCCCAACCGCGACGGGGCCGCGGCCGGGTTCACGGCGCCCGCCGAGTGGCCCAAGCAGCCGGCGGCCAAGTGGTCGTTCAAGGTCGGCTCGACCGACGCCACGCCCGCCCTCGTCGGCGATAAGTTGTACGTCTTCGCCCGCGACAACGGCGAAGAGGTCACCACCTGCCTCAGCGCCGCCGACGGCAAGGTCGTCTGGCAGGACAAGTACCCCGCCGGCGTGAGCGCCAACGGCCCGGCGGGCGGACACCCCGGCCCCCGCGCCTGCCCCGCCGTCGCCGACGGAAAGGTCGTCACCCTCGGCCTGGGTGCCGTGCTCTCCTGCCTCGACGCCGGCACCGGCAAAGTCGTCTGGCGCAAGAAGCCCGGCGAAGAGCTCCCGCGCGGCTACCCCGGCTTCTACACCGCATCTTCCCCGATCATCGTCGACGGGATGGCGGTCGCGCAGGTCGGTGGGGGCGGTGGCGGACGCGGCGGGCCGGGGGGCGGCGGGGGCGGCGGTGGACAAAGCACCGCGTGTGTCATCGCGCTGGACCTGGCCACCGGCGCCGAAAAGTGGAAGGCCGCGACCGAGGGCACGGGTTATGCCTCGCCGGTGCTCCTGACCGTCGGCGACTCGAAACAGATCGTCTTCCAGACCGGCCGGAGCCTGGCCGCCGTCTCCGCCGCCGACGGCAAGGCCCTCTGGAAAGTCGCCACCCCGCCGAACGGCCGGGCCTACAACGCGCTCAGCCCGATCGTGCTCGGCGACGTCGTCATCTACACCGGCGG
>DATHXE010000608.1:0-2347 GCA_035459845.1 Tepidisphaeraceae bacterium
TTCGAAGACCCGGCGGCGGAGCTCTTCAAGGCGCTGGCCGCGCTCAACCCCGATTCGCTGTCGCCGATGCAGGCGCACGAGACGCTGCGGGAGTGGAAGCAGCGGTGGATGAAGTAGGGTGGGCACCGCCCACCGCCCGCACCACGAACGAGAACCACGGCCCCGCGCGTCGCGCGGGGCCGTGGCGTCATCGAAGCATCTGATCCCGCTCGAACAGGAGTCGGCGTGGATTCGTACGTCGTCCGCGCTCACGGCGCCGTCTTCACGGTCAGCCCCGCCACCGGCTTGCCGTCCTTGCCCGTGATCCGCAGGGCCCCGGTCCAGTCGTTCTGCTCGTTGACGACCTTGAGCACGAACGTGTTCCGCCCCTTCACGAGGGTCACGCCCTCCTTCTTGTCGCCATCACGATCGGTCGACCGCGTCTCGGCAAATTTGAGAATCTCCTTGCCGTTCATGTACAACTTGCCCTGGTCGTTCGAGCACATCGTGACCGTCACGTCCTTGGTCTCCGCGTCGGCGAACACGTACGTGACCATGTACCCGGTCACGCTGTCCTTCTCGTCGGGGTACGCGGCCGCGAGGTCGACGTAGAACTCCTTGTCCTTGACCTTGCCCGCCTTCCAGACCAGTTCCTTCGCCCCGACCTTCTGCTTGTCGCCGGCCTTGGGCTGCAGGGCCGCCTCCTCCGGGATCTGCTTGGCGTCGAGCGCGTCGGGCCCGCTCGTGTCGCCGTTCCCGATCGGCCCGAGAGTGAGCCATTCCTGGACGAACCCTTCGGCGTCGGGCTTGGAATCCGCCGCCACGCCGACGCGCCCCGAGAGCGCGACCGCCACCAGACCACACGCCACCGTCGCCATCAGCTTCCGCATGCGTAGCCTCCTCGTGTTGGGGATGTGAGAGCGGTTACCGTACGTCGGAGGCGCGCATCGTGTCAACGGCGCGATCCGCCCACCCCGCGCCTGCGAACGCCCCACGCACCCCGCAGAAACTTCGATCGGCGCATTCTCGATGCTGCCGCGAAAGCCGGCCCACCGACCGCCACCGCCGAGTTCGCCAAGCCCCAGGCCCGAACCGCTGCGCGGTACAGATTACCCAAACCCGCGGTCATCCGCTTCGTACGAGAGAGGGGTGCCCCTTTTCGCCTTGACCCGTCGGTTGGATTCCCGCACCCTACTTGACCCATGAAGTTCCCCCGCCGTACTCGCACGCTCACTGGTCTGGCCGTCCTCGCTTCCGCCTGCGCCCTGCCCGCGTCGGGCGCGGTCGTCTACCTTAACGACACGTTCGACGACGGGGAGCGGCTCACGCAGGGCCCGCCCGCCTCGATCCAGTGGACCGCCGGCGGCCACAACGCGACCGCCGCCAACGCCCAGGCGAACCTGACCGTCGCCGGCGGCGCAATGACGCTGGACCACACGCAGTCGGCCGGTGTGAACAGCTTCGCCGCCGTCTGGGGTTACTTCACGGATTCCGGGTCGCCCGTGACGATCGCGGTCGGCGAGACGATGCGCCTGAGCTTCGACGTGTCGTTCGCCAACGGGTCGTTCATCAACAACGCGGGCGCGTTCCGGTGGGGGCTGACCAACTCGGGCGGGAGCCGCGTCACGGCGGACTTCGCCGGCACCAACGCGACGGGCATTGCCAGCGGGAGCGCGTTCAGCGGCTACCGCGGGTACGACGCGATCACCCCGACCGCCCCGAACGCGACCGCCGGCACCGAGCTTCTCGTCCGCGAGCGCGCGACCAGCAACGACGGACTCGAGACGGGCGGGGCCTACACGAACCTGGCCGGCGGCTCGACGACCGAGCCGACCCTCGCCGCCGACACGGTCTACGCCGGTTTCCTCGAGATCACCCGCACGGGCGCGTCGAGCGTGACCGTCCAGTCCGGACTCGCGGGGGCCGTGACGCCGGTCGTCACCGACTCGACCTCGCCCTTCACGTCGTTCGACACGGTCCACTTCTTCACCCTCGACGGCATGAGCCACGACATCACGCTGGACAACGTCAACGTGACCGTCTCGGTCCCCGAGCCCGCCGCCCTCGGCCTCGCGGGCCTCGCCGCCGCCGGCCTGCTCCGCCGCCGGCGGAAGTAAACCGGAACTCACCACGGAGACACGGAGTCACGGAGGAGAAGGATTTCTCTTCCGGCCTTCTTCGCGCCCTCGCGTCCTTGCGACCCCTCTTCGCGTCTTCAATCGAACTCGAACGAGTCCCGCGCCATGACGATCGGGCGGTTCTGCCCGATGTTCAGGAGCAGCCCCGCCGCCAGGAAGCTCGACACGAGCGAGCTGCCGCCGTAGCTGACGAACGGCAGCGTCACGCCGGTGACGGGGAACAGGCGCAG
>DATHXE010000609.1:0-4995 GCA_035459845.1 Tepidisphaeraceae bacterium
ACGCCGCCGGGGCATGCCCACGCCCCGCGACGAAGGTGGACTGCCCAAGAGCGTTTCTGGCGCGGTACGAGGGCATGGCACCCGGAAAGGACGTCTCGGGCGGAGCCGCGCTCCCCTGAAAATAGGCCACAGTTCTCAGCCCTTTCGGCTTTTCGCTATTGCGCGATTCGGGTATGGTGTCGCGCTCCCCACCGGGCCCCGATCCCGGTGGCGGACGTCCGATAGCCCTGCGATCGCCCATTTTGGCCCTCCGACCGAGCGCGCGTCACGCGCTCGCCCCCTGAGTCGGACCGGCCCGCGGCGGGTTGGGGCTGTCATGCCGGCCCTCGGAGGTTTCGACCTTTCGCAGACGAGTCGGCTTCTCGTGTTGTATCCGTTGCGACGCCCGCGATTGACTAGCCGCAAAAGCCGCTAGCCCGCGCGGGGCTCGTGCGAGGCGATGTGACCGGCAGATCCGGAACACGTTCCCACCCGCGGCGGAGCCTTCGAAAAACTGCCCGGTAATGTCGGGCTTCTCAGTACAGGCGGGTTTCTTGCCCGTCGATGGAACCTCCGTGTCGCGATTCGCGCGGCGGCGCGTCACGCGTGTGGCGCGGGCCGCGGGGTTCGCCCGGAGGGAGATCAAACGATGAAGTCATCCGCGAACTCGACGAGCCGTTTTGCCCGCCGCCCCGCCCGCCGGCCGGCCGCCGCCGCGCGCCCCAGCCCGGTCGAGCCGCTCGAGTCGCGCCTGCTCCTGACGACCTTCACGGTCACGAACAATCTCGACAGCACGTCCGTCGCCCCCGTCGGGTCGCTCCGCTGGGCGATCGTGCAGTCGAACGTCACGCCGGGCCTGGACACGATCGCGTTCAACCTGCCCGCCGGGCAGCGCGTGATCAAGGCGCTCGGGCACCTGCCGACGCTGACGGACCCGGTGGTGCTGAACGCGGCGACGCAGCCGGGGTACGCGGGCAAGCCGCTCGTTCAGCTCGACGGGTCGCTCGCCGGCCGCGCCGTCTCCGGCCTGCGCGTCTACGGCGGGAACACCGTCCGCGGGCTGGCGATCACGAACTTCAACGCCTCCGGCATCGACCTGTTCGCCGGCGGGCCGACCGCCAAGCCGAGCACGATCGTCGGCAACTGGATCGGGCTGGACTTGGCCGGCAACGCCGCCGGCAACAACGCGAACAACATCTACGTCGCGTCGCCCGGGAACACGATCGGCGGCGCGACCGCGCTCGACCGCAACGTCATCTCCGCCAGCCGGGCCGGCAACGGCATCTTCGTCCAGAACGGGACCGCCGTCGGCAACGTCATCAAGGGCAACTACATCGGGACCGACCCGACCGGCACGCAGGCCCGGGCCAACTTCCACAACGGCGTCGGCACGCAGAACGCCCCCGGCACGCAGGTCGTCAACAACCTGATCTCGGGCAACAACGACGACGGGATCATCCTGCAGGGCGCGGGCTCGACCGGGAACGTCGTGCAGGGGAATTTGGTGGGCGTGAACGTGACCGGCACGGCCGCGTTGCCCAACCGCCTCTGGGGAATCGAGATTCAGTCGGCGAGCAACACGATCGGCGGGACGCTCGGCTCCCAGCGGAACGTGTTCAGCGGGAACGGCCAGTCGGGCGTGGTCTTCTACACGCTGGGCTCGACGAAGAACACGGTCGCCGGCAACTACATCGGCACCGACATCACCGGCACGGTCGCGATCCCCAACGCGTACCAGGGCATCGCCGCCACGGGCGCGACCGGCAACTCGGTCGTCCGCAATTTGATCTCGGGGAACAAGCTCGAAGGCATCGGCATCTTCCCGTCGAGCTACATCACCGTGCAGGGGAACACGATCGGTTTCACCTCGGCCGGTAAGGCGATGCCGAACGGCACGTGGGCGGTCGTGATGGTGGGCGGGGGCGTCGGCAACGTGGTCGGCGGGACGGCGGCGGGGCAGGGGAACTACGTCGCCGCCCACCCGAAGAACCCCGCCATCTACAACTCGGGCGGCACTGCCAATACCGTCGTCGGCAACGTCTCGACGCCGCCGACGACGGTCACGCCGACCCCCACGCCCACGCCCAACCCGACGCCGACCGCCATTGCCGGTCAGTTCAAGCTCTCGGTGGGGAACTACTCGGCCCGCGAGAACGCCGGGAGCATCACCGTCACCGTCACGCGCACCGCCGGCACCAACGTCGCCGCCAACATCGGCTACGCCACGCAGAACGGCACGGCCCTCGCCGGCATCGACTACACCGCCGTGTCGGGCGCGCTCAGCTTCGCGGCCGGGCAGACGTCCAGGACCGTCACCGTCCCCCTGCTCAACGACGCGGTCGTCGAGGCGAACGAGTGGCTGGCGTTCAAGCTGTTCTCGCCCACGAACGGCGCGACGCTCGGCACGCCGTACGTCGCGACGCTGTCGATCACGAATGACGACGGCGTGACCGCCGCGCCCGCGGCCGCGACGTCCCCCGCGGTCGTCGAGTTCGCCGGCGCGGCCTACTCGGTCGCCGAGGACAACGGGTTCGTGAAAGTCACGGTCGTCCGCTCGGGCGACCTCTCGACGGGCTTCAGCGTGAAGTACGCGACGACCGGCAAGTCCGCCCGGATGGGCAGCGACTTCGCGGCCAAGGCCGGCACGATGTCGTTCGCCCCGGGCCAGGTCGCGGCGACGCTGCGGATCCCGATCCTGGACGACTCCACCGGCGAGGCGAGCGAGTCGTTCACGGTGGCGCTCGGCAACGCGCACGGCGCGCTGATCGGCCGGCCGTCGGTCACGACGGTGACGATCCTGAACGACGACTCGCGCCGGTCGGCGAAGGTCGCATCGCCCGCGGCCGCCCGGGCGACGCCGTTCGCGACCACCGCGACCAGCGACGACTGGGACGTCGAGCTCGCAGAACTGCTCGCGTCGTAAAGGGCTATTCGAAGTAACGGATCCGGGGCGGCGCTTCGGGCGAAGCCCGTACGCTCTGCCCCGGCGCGTGGGAAACGAAACGCGGGTAAGGCGATCGCCTTACCCGCGTGCTTCTATCGTTGTTTTGACGCGGTTCAGGGTTGCGCGTCGATCGTGATCGCGGAGACGGTGATCGCCTCCGCGCTGACGGCCGCGTCGGTCTCGGGCGTCGTGGCGTCCGGTTGGTCGGACTGCGGGACGACCTCGTCGGCCGCGCGGGCGGTCGAAGCGTCCTCGGCCTCGGCCACCGCGCGGGCGGCGGCCTCGAAGATCTCGGGCCGCATCGGGATGACCGTCACCGTCCCGGGGATGACGGGCGTGACCGGCAGCGCGCTCGCCGTCGCGGTGCCGTCGAAGCTGATCGACGCCGGGTCCTGGTTGCGCTCCAGGCGGATCACGTGCGTCCCGGGCGACTGCAGGCGGACGTTCGACAAATCGCCGCGGAAGATCACCAGCTTCACGGACGGGTGGATCACCAGGATCGTGTTGCTGTACTCGTTATCG
Organism: Tepidisphaeraceae bacterium; assembly: GCA_035459845.1. Taxonomy (GTDB): domain Bacteria; phylum Planctomycetota; class Phycisphaerae; order Tepidisphaerales; family Tepidisphaeraceae; genus DASPKW01. The sequence continues at coordinate 3,446 of DATHXE010000609.1, forward strand.
ATCAGCTCGAGCCGCTCGATGTTGGCGAACTCGGTCGTCGGGGGCGCGTTCCGCCAGGGGTCTTCGGCGTAGATGCGCTTAAGGAACTGGTCGGACGTCTTGAACCGGCAGCGGGTGAACGTGACCGTACCGAACGCGCCCTCGCGCAGGCAGAGGAGCTGGTGCTGGGCGTCCTCGAACGCGGAATCGGTCGCGGCGAACGACCCGACGATCGCCCCCTGCGACTCGGCCGCGACGGCCTTGTTGTTCATCCCCGCCCAGATGTTCGTGAACACGCAGTGGGTCAGCGTGACGCTGTTGATCTTCCCCGTCAGCGTCAGGGCGGAGAGGTCGGTGATGCCGGAGATGTAGACCTTGTGGAGGAAGTAGTCCTCCGGCTGGTCGAGCACGATCGGCTCGTTGATCGTGCGGTCCTTGATGTGGACCGCCCCTTGCGCCGACGGCGCCGCGATGGCGGCCGCGCAGGCGAGCGCCGCGAAGAACAAACCCAGGGGACGAACGGGGGCCGACGGGGGCATGCAAATCCTCCCACGGAGGGACGCGGTGCGGATGGTCGGAGTGCGAGGCAGCTTAGCAGGGCGAGTTAGCGAAAGCCACTGCGAACTGTAACGCGTTTGTGACGCGCGGGCTACGGGCCACCCCGGTGCGAGCGCCACCGGGGTTTCGACATTCCACTGACGAGTTGCTCCCGTAAAGGTTCCCGAGGATCCCATCCCCCGGTTTTGCTGGGGTTCCTGTACGATACGCCTCATGCCCCCGAAGAAAGGGAAAAAGCTCCGCAACGTGCTGATCACCCTGGCGGTCCTGGTCGGCCTGACGTGGTTCGTCGGGCCGCGGATCGCCGCGCCGCTGATCCAGCGCAAGCTCCAGGCGATGGTCGCCAAGCACCTGCACGCCGAGTTACGGATGGACTCGCTGTCGTACGAGTTTCCGTACGGCCTGCGGGCGACCAACGCGTCGCTGGTGACCGGCGGGCGCGACGGCCGGCCCGTCGAGCTCATCCGCGTGGGCGAACTCGAGTTGGCGCTCGCCGAGATCCCCTGGGGGAGCGGGCCGCTGGTCATCGAGAAGATCATCGTCAAGAAACCCGTCCTGAGCCTGCTCCGGGAATCGGGCGGGGTGCGGGAGGACGGCCGGCCGCGTGACGAAGGCGAATTGGTCGGCGAGCACATCGTCCGCACGGAGGTCAAGGAAGACGCCGACAAGAAGGCCCCGAAAGGCAAGCCGTCGGACTACTTCCGCCTGAGTTACCTGTCGATCGAGGACGGGCAGGTGTCGTTCCGGGACGCGGACGGCCCTTCGCCCGCGGAGGCCAGGGTCGTGCAGGTCGCCAGCGCGTCGACGACCACGCCGAATACGCCGCGCCCGCCGGTCGTGTGGAGGGGGATCAACGTCGAGATCAAGGCCCGCCCGACGTCGGGGGCCGAATACGCGTGGGAGATGGCCCTGCGGAACGCGCCGGTCGCGACGGCGAACGTGCGCGGCAAGGTCGACGTGGACGCGGCCACGCTGGACGTCGAGAAGTTCGTGCTGTCGGTCAAGGTCGACGC
>DATHXE010000610.1:0-3223 GCA_035459845.1 Tepidisphaeraceae bacterium
ACCTTTTCCCCGTACAGGATGTACGGCCGCAGGTCCACCCGCCGCCCTTCGAGGTGCGGCGCGTGCGACCCCGTCCCCACCGCCGCCGTGCTCGCCGCCGCGCTCGCCGGGCCCGGCGGCGTGCTCACCCCGTCCGGCTTATCGTCCACGATCGTCGGGTGCTGGCTCAATTGCACCACCGGCTGCGCCACGAAGTTCCGCGGGTCCGCCTTCACCTTCTCCCCGAACGCCGCCCGCTCCGCCTGGCTCGCCTGGTGCCCCATCAGCATTCCGTACCCCCCCGCCTCGTTCGTCGCCTTCACGACCAGCTTGTCCAAATTCTCCAGCGTGTACTTCAGGTCCGCCGGGCGGTGGCAGATGTACGTCGGCACGTTGTCCAAAATCGGGTCCTGCTTCAGGTAGTACCGCACCATGTCCGGCACGTACGGGTAGATCGCCTTGTCGTCCGCCACCCCCGTCCCCGGCGCGTTCACCAGCGCCACGTTCCCCAGCCGGTACGCGTTCATCAGCCCCGGCACGCCCAGCGCGCTGTCCGGCCTGAAGCTCAGCGGGTCCACAAAATCGTCGTCGATCCGCCGGTAGATCACGTCCACCCGCCGCAGGCCCGACGTCGTCCGCATGTAGACGAAGTTGTTCTCGACGACCAGGTCCCTTCCTTCGACGAGCTCCACGCCCATCTGCCGCGCCAGAAAGCTGTGCTCGAAGTACGCGCTGTTAAAAATCCCCGGCGTCAGCACCACGCAGTTCGGGTCGTCCGTGTGCCGCGGCGCCACGTACCGCAGCGTCTGCAGCAAGTTGTACGGATAGTCTTCCACGCTCCGCACGCGATACTTGTTGAAAAGCGCCGGCATCACGCGCTTCATGACCGCCCGGTTCTCCAGCACGTACGACACCCCGCTGGGCGTCCGGCAGTTGTCCTCCAGCACCAGGTACTTCCCGTTCACGTCTCGGATCAGGTCCGTCCCGCAGATGTGCGTGTACACCCCCCGCGGCACCTTCAGCCCCCGCAGTTCCCGCCGAAACATCTTGGCGGAGTAAATCATGTCCGCCGGGATGATCTTGTCCTGCAGGATGCGCTGTTCGCCGTAGATGTCCTGGCAGAACAAATTGAGCGTCTGGATCCGCTGAACGAGCCCCGCCTCGATCTGCTCCCACTCGTCGGCGGGGATGATCCGCGGCACCAGGTCGAACGGGAAGATTCGCTCGACCCCGCTCGACTGGTCCGAGTAGACCGTGAACGTGATCCCGAGGTTCCGGAACGAGAGGTCCGCCAGGTGCCGCACCCGCTGGAGCACCGCCGGCCCCAGCGCGAGCAGCCGCTGCCGCACCGCCCCGTAGTGCGGACGCACCTTCCCGGGCCCCTCGAACATCTCGTCGAACAGGCCGTCGCTCTGGTAATAGTCGAACATAATGCCCGGATGAACCTCGGGGCGCGGGTGGGTTGAGCGGACTCTACCCCAACCGATCCCTGCGAGCAACCGAATCCCGTTCCAACCCTCGGCGTGCTCACTTCAGTGATGCACGGACCCGCGCCCGCAACACTTCCCTCCCGCCCGCGTACCCGTACGATGTAACCCCTCTCACCTACCCCCCGGAGACCCCCGCATGTCGCTCTCGCTGATCCTCTCCCTCCTCGTCCCCCTGCTCTCACCCGTCGCGACGCCGGACGCCCCGAAGGAACTGATCCTCAAGAAGGGCGACCTGATCGTCGCCATGGGCGATTCGATCACCGCCGGTGGCGCCAAGCCCGGCGGATACCTTCGAATGGTCGACCAGGTCCTCGCTGAGCAGTACCCCGACCTCGCGCTGCCCCCGATCGCCGGCGTCGGCGTCAGTGGCCAGAAGGCCGAGGACATGGTCAAGCGCTTCGAGAAGGACGTCGTCGCCAAAAAGCCCGCCGTCGTCACGATCTCCGTCGGCATCAACGACGTCTGGCACCGCCTCAAGGCCCCCCACGACGACGCCGTGCTCGCCAAGTACAAGGAGAACGTCACCAGGATGGTCGACCTCGCCCAGGCCGCCGGCGCCAAGGTCATCCTCATCGCCCCCACCGTCATTTACGAAGATTTGACCAACGAGGGCAACAAGCGCCTGCTGATGTACGTCGCCGCCGAGCGCGACATCGCCAAGGCCAGGAACTGCACCTTCATCGACCTGCACCAGATGTTCCGCACCGCCCTCGAAAAGCGCCCCGAGCAATTCGCCAAGAGCGGCAAGGGACACTATTACACGTCCGACGGCGTCCACATGGCCGCCCCCGGCAACGCCATCATGGCCCTCGCCGTCCTCAAGGGCCTCGGCGTCCCCGACGAGAAGATCAAGGTCGCCGACAAACCGGTCGAGAAGAAGTGATCGCGGATCGCCTGCCGCTTGCGGCTTAGCGACTGCACCAACCACTCGTTTCGCGGTACGCTTTCCGAACACCACACCAAGGAACCCGCGCATGCCCCTCCCCACCCTCCGCCGCTCCGCCCTCCTCATCGCCCTCGCGTTCGTCGCCGCCCCCGTCTACGCCGACGCGCCCGCGCCGTCCGCCCAACTCGCCAAGCTCTCCACCGAGATGGCCGACGCCGCCAACAAGCTCCTCGCCTCGCTCACCCCCGAGCAGCGCAAGGAGGCCTCCTTCCCGTTCGGCCCGACCGACCTCGCCGCCGCCGTCGCCGCCAAGGACAACGAGCGCCTCAACTGGCACTTCATCCCCAAGCCGCGCGTCGGCCTGACCCTCAAGTCCATGTCCCCCGAACAGCGCGAGCTCGCCAAGGCCATGGTCAAGACCGGCCTGTCGGACGCCGGCGCCGACAAGCTCTACGCCATCATGTCCCTCGAGGACGTGCTCAAGGCGATGGAGCCCGGCCCGCCCAAGACCCCCGCGCGCGACTCCGAAATGTACCGGTGGAGCCTGTTCGGCACGCCCGGCGACGCCAAGGAGGCCTGGGGCTGGCGCGTCGAGGGCCACCACTTCTCCGCCAACTTCACCGTCGTCCACGGGAAGGGCGCCGCCGGCGGCCCCGCGTTCTACGGCACCAACCCGGGCGAGGTCCGCGAAGGGCCCAAGAAGGGCCTGCGCGTCCTGGGCGAGGAGGAAGACCTCGGCCGCGCACTCGTCAAGTCGCTCTCGGCCGACCAGCAGAAGAAGGCGATCATCAGCCCGACCGCCTACAAGGACGTGATCACCATGGCCGACCGCGAGGCCAAACTCAAGACCGGCTTCGAAGGCATCCCG
>DATHXE010000611.1:0-7218 GCA_035459845.1 Tepidisphaeraceae bacterium
CGCGGACGATCTTCGAATACATCGAGGTGTACTACAATCGCCGACGACGTCACTCGGCGATCGGCTTCGTCAGCCCCGACACGTTCGAGGCGAGCCTGAACTGATCAACCGGCCGCGCCTACCGGCGTGGGGGAAGGTCACGCACGAGTCATTCGTGTTGATTCGTGGTCATTCGTGAAACCCATCTTCTCCGCGTCCTCTGCGTCTCTGCGGTGAGCCTTCTTAGAAGCCCCCCATGCCCACCCACCTCGAACAACTCGTGCACGACGTCGTCGGCCTGACCGGCGCCGAGCCGCCCACACTCTTCCAGGACGATGCGCCGGTGTTGACGGACGCGGCGTTGCGGCAGACGACCGACGCCGACCAGTCCTTCGCCATCTCCCCCGCCGCCAGCCCGCTCATTCCGGCCGAGGGCGTCTACCTGATCGGCCTGATCGGCGGCAAAGAGGTCGGCAAATCGGCGCTCGTCAACGCGCTGGCCGGGAAGCAGATCACGGAATCGACGTCGTACGGCGAAGGGACGCAGATCGTCACGACGTACGCCCACGTCACCCAGGCCGCGTACATGCGCGAGCTGCTGTCGCGCGAGGTGCCGGGGAAGTTCCAGATCGTCACGCACGATGACGCGCGCCTGCAGCGGCAGGTGCTGCTCGATTTGCCCGACATCGATTCGCACTGGCAGGAGCACGTCGAGGTCACCCGGCGGATGCTCCGCCACATGCTCTTCCCGCTGTGGATCCAGAGCGTCGAGAAGTACGCGGACCTGCAGCCGCAGCAACTCCTCGCGAAGGTCGCCGCGGGCAACGCGGCGCAGAACTTCATCTTCTGTTTGAACAAGGTCGACCAGCTCTTCAAGGCGGAAGGGCCGGAAGCGGCGGCGGAGGTCGCGCAGGACTACGGCCAGCGCCTGGCGCGCCTGCTGAACCTCGGGAGCGAGCCGGCCCGCGTGTTCATGGTCAGCGCGATCCGCCCGGACGATTACGATCTGCCGGGCTTGCGCGAACTGCTGGGGACGCAAAAGACGGTGGCCGAGGTCGAGACCAGCCGGCAGGCCGCCGCCAAGCAGCAGGAGACGACCGTCTGGGGCTGGGTGCAGCGGCAGAACCTGCCCGACCGCGCCCGGCGCCTGGAGCGGCTCGAAGAGGAAGTCGAAGAGGTCATCAACGACCGCCTGGGCCTGCCGCTGATCGAGCGGACGATCCGCGCGATCCTGGATGACCCCGCGCATCGGTTAACCATCCTCGACCAGACCCTCAAGCAGCGCGTCGGGCGCTGGCCACTGGTCAACATCGTGCAGACCGTCGCCGGCCCGATCACGAGTTTGTTCCGCAAGCGCCTGTCGCCCGAACAGCAGCGCACGCTCGAAGGCCCCGACGTTTTGGTCGAGACCTACCTCCGCCACGGCGACCGTGACCTGGCCGCCAACGTCCAGACGACCTTCGCCTACCTCCACCAGGCCCAGCCGCTGATCGGCACGCTCTATGCCGATCGCAAGCTCTGGGAGGCGCGGCCGGCCGACATGGCCGCGGGGCGATTGTCGCGCGAGCTCGCGCAGACCGTCGTCCGCCAGCGCGCCGCGATCGCGACGCGCGTCGCCGGCAAGAGCGGCCCCGTCGGCACGTTCTTCCGCGTCCTGCTGACGATCGGCGCACTCCTCTGGTTCCCGCTGATCCAGCCCCTGCTCGAAGCGCTCCTCCAGGACAACGCCCAGACGAGCATGCGCCACATCGCGCTGCTGATCGTCAAGTCGATGAGCGTGGTCGTGCTCGCCCAGAGCGTCTCGTTCCTGGTGATCTGGTACTTCCTGATCTGGCTCGTCGTCCGGTGGGACACGCAGCGCCGCATCGACCGCCAGCTCGCCCGCTGGAAGACGACCGACGAGCCCAACCCCGAGCTGAGCCTGACCGCCGCGAGCATGGAGTGGCTGACCGACCTCGCCCGCCCCGTCCGCAGCGCCCGCGAGCGCGTCGAGCAGATCATCGACCGCGCCGAATCCCTCCGCGGCGACATGGAACGTGCGCGGGCGGCGTGAGCCGGGCGCATTCATCCCGATACCCGTCCCTCATGTCATCCTGAGGTACTCCGAAGGATCTGGCCCCGAACGTCGGGGCCCGATCGCCAATCTCGAACGGGCCCGAAGTTCAATGCAAGATCCTTCGGCGTACCTCAGGATGACGGTTCTGCGCCCGCGCGCAAAAAAACGCGGACCACCCCGGGGTCTTGGGGAGATCCGCGCTCGAAGGATTGGGATTGCGCCGTCCCGGTCGCCAAGCCGCAAGCGGCAGGCGAGCGAGTAACGCAACGTAGTTCGTCTTAAGCGGCTTCGGCGATCGCCTCGTCCGACGCGATCCGCATCGTCGGGCCGGTCTTCTTCGCCTTCTCCAGCACCGGGGCCGCCTTGGCGAGCAGCGCGGCCATGCCGGCCAGCGCGGCCTGGTCGTCCTGCGTCGGCATCGCGCCGCGCAACTCGTCCCGCTCGCCCGTGACCTTGGCCAGCTCCATGGCCATCTCGGTCATCCGCGCCTCGTTCTCGGCCTTGGCCGACTCGAGCGAGCGGATCTTCTCGCCCTGGCGGTTGATCATGCCGTCGGCGGCCTCGCGGGCCGACTCGAGCTCGGCGACGCGCGCCATGACGGCGGCCATCTCGGTCGCCCGCTCGGCGGCGGCGGCTTCCATCGCCCGCATCTGCTCCTCGTGCCCCGCGATCGTCGCGCACTGGCTGACGATCGTCTGCTGCTGCGTCCGAACCTTGTCGGCGTCGGCCTTCACGCGGTTCGAAAGCTGGATGATCACGCCCTTGGCCTCGTTGAGCGCCTGGGCGAACGACATGGTGTCCTGCTGCGACATTGCGAAACTCCCGTTGATCTCTGGTTCGACTCGTGATCCGCGCAATCGGCCGCCACACGTCTCGGCCGACCCGCCCGGGACACCGTTTGACCACCGGCGACCCGATGCCCCTTTCATCGGCGCGTTAAGCTGGGGTATTTAGGGGAGTATGCAGATTTATTCACCGCCCGATAACACCCTCCCCAGACATATCACCGCACGTATGCCGGAAACCCCCGACACCGCTCGACGTATTGTTTAGATGCCCGAGACCGCCCCTCCCGATCGAAAGCTGTGCATGCTTTGCGACCGGCCTATTGCGCCCGCCCGTTTGGAGGCGCTGCCCGGCGTGACGACCCCGATCAATCGGAACGGGTTTGCGCCGAAGGACTAGCGCCACTCCAGCAACCGCGTCAGCCCCATGAGCGCCGCCGCCGCCGCGATCATCCCGATCAGGATCGTCAGGAAGATGATCGTCGCCTCGCGCGGGACTTGCCGCATGTGGTGGCACTTGACCGACTTGTAGACGATCGAGATTCCCAAGCTCAGCGGGATCAGCAGCGTGTACCAGTAATCCCAGACGGGCAGCGGGTTCCAGAACGGCGTGTACGCGGCGATGGGGGTCATCGGTTCCCCCGGTTCGACGCGCGGTACGCCGAGTCGATGATCGCCAGCAGGTTGAGCATCCCCGCGACGGCCGTGTAGAGCGTCCCCAGTTCGTACACCCGCGCGTGTGAGAACGGCGCGCCCTGCCCTGCGCCCGTAATGGCCACGTCGTCGTCGGCGCTCGTGGCCCGCGCCGTCGGCCGCTCCCACGTGACGCCCACCTTGTTCGCCACCAGCGCCACCGGCCCAGCCAGCATTTGCCCGATGAACCACGGCTTCTGCAGTACAGCCTGCACCGCGCTCGGTCGCGGCGCCCCGTTTCGCTCCTTCACCTCGCGCTCGGCCCGCTGGGCCGGCGACTCGATCCAGGGCGAATCGATCACCCGGATCCCCCCGATCAGCAGCCCCGCCACGAACATCGCCAGAATCGTCACGCCGACGGTGATGCCTCGCCCGACCTGCCCGATCAGCACGTACCCCGCGCCGGGGATGAGCCACGCCGCCAGCGCCACGAGCGGCGCGGGCGGGAGCGATTTGGCGGGCGGATCGGCGTCGGTCGACGACATGCGGGGCGACACTGTACCGGGGAATCGCGCCGGGATGAAGTCACGCCGCTCGCGGCTTAGCGACTACCCGGGCCGCCGCGCCCCCGTCACCTGCCCCATCAGGAACGTCAACGTCAACCGCTCCCCCGCCCGCGGCGGAGGCGACAGCAGGTGATTCGCCAGCCGCAGCGCCGACGCGTCCCCCGGATCATTCACCGGCGTCACCTGCAACTCGTAATACATGTCCCCATGAATCGCGAACGGGCGAACCGCGTGCACGAGGACGTCGAGCGGACCGAAAAGCGGAAGCGGCATCAGACGACGACTGTAACCGATCGCCGCCCGCTCACGTAGCGAGTAACGAGTAAGCATCGCCCTTACGCACTAATCGTTACTCGTCACGTCAGATGATCTCCACCTCGCGCTCCGGCGGCGGTGGCATCGTCGCCCGCCGCCGCGACTCCCGCGCGATCAGCACCCCCATCCCGTGCGCCAGCGCCGGCAGCGCGACCAGGGCCATCACGCCGAAGTGGTAGACGAACCGCGAATCGCTCTTGCGCAAAAACCGCTTGTCGCGCTTCGCGTCGTGGTAGACCGGGCCGACGTAGATCCGCCCGTGCGCCGACCGGATCGCCTGCTCGCGCCCGTCCGCCCGCTGACCGATCGAGAAGAAGTCCTGCCGCACGTAGCTCCGCACCCAGAAGAAGAACACGCCCGCCGTCAGCAACAGCGACAACCCGGTCGTGCAGGCGAAGACGATGCGGAGGGGACGGGGCATGGTGCGCGAGGGATAGTTTAGAGCGATCTGCGGTTAACGAGTAACGATTAATGCTTAAGAGAACCAGGCCGCCTTAAGCATTACTCGTTACTCGTTACGAATCACATCCGCGCCAGCGTCTCCTCGAACGGCCGGATCCCCGCGCTCGCCCCCAGCGCCGTGCAGCAGTCCGCCGCCGCGCGATTCGCAAATCTTCCAGCCGGCTCCAGCGGCATCCCCTTCGCCAGCGCCGTCATGAGTGCCCCGAACCACGTATCCACAGCCCCCGTCGTATCGACTACGCCCACGTTGCACGCCGGCGCGCGGGCCGTGGTCAGCCCGTCGTCCAGATAGCACCCGTCGGCGTCGAGCTTGATCCCGATCAGCCCGCGCGGCATGTGCGCCCGAAACGCCGCGACCATCTTCGCCGGGTCCGTCTCGCCCGTGAGCAGCTCGGCCTCCTTCCGCGACGGCGCGAACAGATCCACGTGCGGCAAAATCGGCCAGAGCAGCTCCGGCGCGCCCGGCGGATACACCGTGTCCAGCGCCACGCGCGTCCGCGGGCTGACCTTCTTCAGTTCCGCCAGCAGCACGGGCAAATCCTTCGTCAGCCCCGGCAGCAGCCCGAAATAACCCACCTGCACGAACGAGCACCACTGCAGCATCGGGATGCACTGTCGGAACACCGCCGCGTCCAGCAGCGGGGTGACGCCGGGCGTGTGATAAAACACCCGCTCCCCGCCCGGCTCGACCGCCACGACCGACGCCGACGTCTGCCCGCGCGGCGCGTCGAACACGGCCGCCGTGTCGACGCCCTCGCGCTCCAGAATCTCGCGCACGGCGTGCCCGAGCGCGTCCTGGCCGACCAGCCCCGCGGCCGCCACGCGCATCCCAAGCTTGGCCATCGCCACCCCAACGTTGCACACGTTCCCGCCCGTCGTCAGCGTGATCGAATCGATCACCGACAACCCCCCCGGCGCCGGCGGCCGCCGCAGATCGAACGGCGTCGCGATCAGGTCCGCGACGATCAGCCCGAAGATCGCGGCGTCGAAATTCCCGGTCCGGGCGGCGCGAGAGTCTGGGGCGGGTTGGATGGGCATGGGGGGCTCGTAACGAGTAACGATTAATGCTTAATGCCTGACCGCACCGCCGCGATGCCGCGCCCCGATGGAGAGTGCCGATTAAGCATTAATCGTTACCGCTCCCGCGCCGTCTCCCCCTCTCACGCGCTCGCCGCGGGCGCCGCCGGCTCCACGATCTCCACCGCCGTGTACTCGTCCAGGATCAGCGTCATGAGCTCCCCGTCCGGCAGTTGAAGCTTCAGCCGGTCCAGCCAGAGCTTGTCGCCCTTCGAGTGCGCGAACCACGACCCGGTCGGCTTCTGCGAGTACTCGAGGACGACGCCGGCGATCTTGTCGACCCACGTCTTGTCGCGGTGCGGGATCTGCTGGGTCACGCACACGCGCGCCCCGGGGGTCAGCTGCTTGCGGATCGAGTCGTCCATAGGTGGCGGCAGTATAGCGGACGATGGCCTATTGCCCATTGCCGATTGCCGATTGCCGATTGCCGATTGCCGATTGCCGATTGCCGATCGTTCATTGATCGCGAGGCCCGTCCCTCAGTGTCATTCCGAGGTACTCCGAGGAATCTGGCCGGCAGGTCCGGGCCCGCTCGACGTTGGCGGATCGGTGCTCGTGTACTAATTGCCAACGTCGAACGGGCCTTGCCGTTCGTGGCCAGATCCCTCGGAGTACCTCGGGATGACAGGTCCGACGTCGGCGCGCGTCGCAATCGGCAATCGGCAATCGGCAATTGGCAATGGGCAGTGGGCAATCGACAGATCCCGTCACCCCCCGACCTCGCGCACCAACTCGTCCCACAACTGGCTCATCGCCTGCGGCACCACCCGGCACTCGCCGACGACCGACATGAAGTTCGTGTCCCCGTTCCACCGCGGGACCACGTGCTGGTGCAGATGCCCCGGCACGCCCGCCCCCGCCGCCCGCCCGAGGTTGATCCCCACGTTAAACCCCTGCGGCGAGATCGCCCGCTTCAACAGCTGCACCGCCGCCGCCGTCTGTCGGGTCAGGTCGATCAGCTCCGCGTCCGACAGGTCCTCGAGCTCCGCCTTGTGCGCCAGCGGCGCGATCAGCAAATGCCCGTTCGTGTACGGGTATCGGTTCACCAGCACGACGCAGTGCTCCGACCGCCAGAGCACGAGCAGTTCCTTCTTCCGCTCGACGGTCGCGTCGGCCGGCAGATTGCCCGCCGCACACAAGAAGCACTCGGCTGGCCCCTTGTCGATGCACCGGATGTAGTCCATGCGCCAGGGCGCGAAGAGGGGCGGTGGAAGGGAAGACATAAGCCGATGCCAAAAGTGAAATGTGAAATGTCAAAAACGCAGACGCAGTCGACCCCCGTTTAGCCGCGACCCGCGGGGCGAGCTTCGAGCGAGCCCGAAGGCGAGCGCGTTTCGCGGAGGCG
>DATHXE010000612.1:0-9428 GCA_035459845.1 Tepidisphaeraceae bacterium
GCCAAGTCCATGCACCCGTGCCAGGAGATGAAGGAGGCGATGCGGCATTTGCAGTCGCCGGCACACTTCGACGACATCGTCGCGGAGTTCATCACTTGGCGCGCGAGCCGCGGCGGCGAACCCGTTGCGGAGCTCACAGAGGCACCGGCCGTTTAGTCTACCTCAGAGAGACGCGCCCTCGTCAGCCCGTGCGCGCACGTCGCCCCGCGCGGGATGCGTCGCGGGCCCGGCGCCCGCCCGAGACGAGCAGCGTACGAAATGCCGCATCGGCCGACCCGGCGCCCGCGCCGTGGCGGGCCGTGCCGTCCAACGGGCGGCCATTCCCGGCGTATAGGGAGCGCGGCGATTCACGTCAGCACAGAGCGAATTCAGGACATGGACAGGCGGTGGGCCGCCGCGCAGAAACGCCTGGCCCACGCCTCAGTGTACCGCCGAGCCCCACATTCCCGCCCCGCCAACCCCCTGTCCCGGCCGCACTCGTGCCCGCCCGCACCAAGTCTTACCGGAGCGAAAGCCTTGCCGAGAAACCCGCTCACCCTTCTCTGCCTTCTGAGCGCGTTGACGCCGGGCGTCAAGGCTGACGACCCGTTTGCCGCTCCCGCGGAGGCGTCGGCCGTTCTGACCCAGTACTGCGTCGCCTGCCACGGCCCGGATAAGCACAAGGGCGACGTCCGCGTCGACGCCCTCGCGTCGCTGACCGACGACGCCAGGCTCGACCTCCTCAACGCGATGCAGAAGGCCATCCGCCTGAAGGAGATGCCGCCGGACGACAAACCGCAACCCACCGACGCGCAGCGGCAGATGCTCGACGGGTGGATTGGCGGCGTGCTCCGGTCGGCCCACGCGGCGAAGTTCGAAGCGAAGATGCAGAAGCCCGAGTACGGCAATTTTGTCGATCACGACAAACTGTTCTCAGGCCAGTACAAGGACCTGCCCGGCTTCACGTACGACCGCCGCTGGCTGATCAGCGAGTACATCTTCGACGCCAAGTTCCAGCGCATCCTGCAGGAGCGGGCGACCACGAAGCGGCAGGGGAAAAACGTGCCGATCGTCGGGAGCCACCGCTTCACAAAGCTGAGCCTGACCAACCCGTTCCTACTGCCCAGCCAGTCGGGCGTGCGGTACTACGCGGATACCGATTTGACCGGCGGTCACCTGTCGAGCATGTTGACCGACGCGCAGAAGGTCGCCGAATACATCACCGACGAACTCGTCCAGCCGAAGAAGAACAACAATTATCTCCCCGCCATCGGGCAGATCATGGCGCTGGAAAATCGGCATAACGCCACGCTGGCGGCGCGGCGCGAGTTCCTCGAATCGTCGATCGCCCGGGTCTGCGAAGAGTGCTACGGCGCCGAAAACGAGGCGATGCTGCCGAAGTTCGTGCCCGTGGTGCTCAAGGAGGGCAAGCCGCTCGGAGAGGGCGAGACCTACAAGAAGGCGCCGTTCCACGTCGCCCAGAACTCGCTCAAGGGCCTCAAGGGAGAACAGGTCCTCTTCGGCGCGCTGCTCGACCCGCAACACCGTGGCAAATCCGACGACCAGATCCGCGACCTGTGTGAACGCACCTGGTTTTTCTTCGGGGACCACGAGCGAACCATTCAGGGGCGAATGGCCCTGCTGCGCGATTACCTCCCGGAGTTCCGCAAGCACGTGGCGGACAACGGGAAAAAGCTGAAGGTGGCGGTCGGCAAGTCGCCCGATGCGGCCGAGTTGAAGGTGATCCACGCCTCGGTCCGCGAGCTCCGCCGCCCGGGCGATCACTACGCCGACCTCATCAACAAGTGCATGACCGGCTGGGAGCGGCAGTTCCACCAAGCCCGGATCGACGCCGGCCCGCCCTCGGATAAGCTGCTGTCCGACCTCATCGTCCAGCTGTTCGTGCAGGTCCTCGAAAGGCCTCCGACCGGTACCGAGGCCGCTGAGTATCTCGCCGTCTCCCGGACCTACGTCAAAGAGCTCGGAAACCTCAAGGCGATCCAGAAGCTCATCCAGACGCTCATCCTGACGAGCGAGTTCGTTTACCGGCAGGAGTTCGGCGTCGGGCAGCCGGACCAATATGGCCGGCGGATGCTCGCGCCGCGCGACGCCAGCTACGCCATCGCCTACGCCCTGACCGACCAGGGCCCGGACGCCGAACTCGTCGAGGCCGCCAGGGCCGGCAAGCTCAGCACCCGCGAGGACTACCGGCGGGAGGTCACGCGCATCCTCAAGAAGCGCGACGTCCCGTACCTCATCTCCAAGGTCCTGGAAGACAAACACTTCGCCGACAACACGACGCACACCGCGATCCGAAAGCTGCGGTTCTTCCGCGAGTTTTTCGGCTATCCCGCCGCCATCGAGGTCTTCAAGGACGAAAAGCGGTTCGGCGCCGAGCGGCTCGACTTCGCCACCGCCCGGCTGTTGAGCGAGGCCGACCGCGTCGTCGATTTCATTCTCGAAAAAGACAAGGACGTCTTCGAGGAACTGCTGACCACCGACAAGTTCTACGTCTACCACGACGGCGACAACCAGCGAATGCAGGCCGCGTCCGACCGGATCAAGCGGATCTACGCGCACTTCAAAGATCTCGATTGGAAGCACTTCAAGAATGAAGACCTCCTGAAGCACCGCGAGTTCCTCAAAGAAGTGAAGATGCGCAGCGTCGACCCGGACAACCTGGAAGCCAGGAACCGACAGGGGACGACGCTCCAGTTGTTCAAGAAGTCGATGACGACGATCACCGCCCGCCTGGACAAGGGACAGAAGGAGGCGGCGCCGTTCGACCTGTACCGCGGGTACGGCCACGATTTCATGGAAGGCTACAACGTCGCCAAGTTCTTCAATTACAGCCTGGACAACTGGGACTACCAGACCGTGCAGCCGGCGCCGGTGCCGAACCGCAAGGGCATGCTCACCCACCCCGCGTGGCTGATCGCTCACGCCAAAAATACGGAGACCGACCCCGTGTCGCGCGGCAAGTGGATTCGCGAGAAGCTGCTGGCCGGCACCGTCCCCGACGTGCCGATCACGGTCGACGCGGTCATCCCCGAGGACCACAACCGCACCCTGCGCGCCCGCCTGGCCAGCGCCACCGAGACCGAGTACTGCTGGAAGTGCCACAAACAGATGAACCCGCTGGGCTACGCGTTCGAGCAGTTCGACGATTTCGGCAGGTACCGCAAACTGGAGCCGCTGGAATATCCGGAGCACCTGCTCAAAAGAGGGCCCGACGACGGCGACCACCTGACCGACCGGCGCGACACCTACAAGACCGCCCCGATCGATTCGAAGGGGTATCTCGCCGGCACCGGCGAGGCATCGCTCGACGGTCAGGTCAAGGACGCGCTGGACCTGGTGGACCGTCTCGCCAAATCGCGGCGGGTCCGGCAGTCCATTCTGCGGTACGCCTTCAGGTACTTCATGGGCCGAAACGAAACGCTTTCCGATTCGAAGACGCTCATCGACGCCGAGCAGGCCTACGTGAGCGGCGGGGGGAGCTTCGATGCCGTCATCGTTTCGCTGCTGACCTCGGATTCGTTCATCTACCGGAAACCGATAGCGGAGTAATCATGTCGACCACTCGACGTCAGTTTTTACGAACCACCGCCCTGGGCGCCGCCGCGATGGTGCTCAATCCGTCACTCGATCCCGTGGCGGCGGCGGCGGCGCGCGAGATGGGCCCCCGGCGGTTCGTCTTCGTCCGCAAGTCCAGCGGCATCCGCCCGCTCGAGACCGCGCCGGTCAACCTGTCCGATCGGAACAAGGCCCTCGACGACGGCAAGCAGCCGTTCGAGGTCGCCTTGGACAAGCACGAGCTCCCCGTCTGGCTGCGCGGGCTCGACCCGTTCAAAGAGCACCTGACCATCCTGCAGGGGCTCTCCGCCAAGATGAGCGAGAACATTCACTGGTCCTTCTCGTCGGTGATGGGCTGCTTCAAGTCGAACCGAAACACGCTGGGCGCGATCAAGCGAACCACGATCGACTTCGAGCTCGCCAAGCTCTTCCCCTCGCCATTCGGTCACGTCGAGCTCTCCTTCGCCGGCGGGCGCACCGGGATCGTCGACGGTTATTCCGCGCCCGCCCCGCAGACCCGAAACTACTGCTACGCCGATCCGGAAACCGCCCGAAACGAGCTCTTCAAGTCGGTCCTCAACCCGCGGGCGGTCGATTCCGACAACGACATGCTCTCGTTCCTGCACGGCCGCGAAGGGCTCGCCGTGACCGGGATCAAGGGCCACGAAAGGAAGCGCCAGGAAATGCACGTCGATTCCATCGACGCCATTCGCGCGCGCAACCAAAAGCTGGTCAAGATGGCGGGCTCGCTCGCCGGGCATGTGCCGTCGTTGGCGCCGGTCCACGCGAACGGCGGCCCGAACGCCAGCACGCCCGAAAAGCAGGCCGCGATGACCGACATCCTCGTCGCCGCGCTCGTCTCGGGTCTGACCAACGTGGTCACCTACACGATCGACGACCTGGGCACGCCCGTCACCGGCCTGCCCGGCAACGAGACCGACCGCGTCGGCATCCACCCGCTCGGCCACGACGAGGCGTTCGGGGGCGTCCCCGCCTGGAAAACCAGGGAGCAGATCCGCATCAGCCACATGAATCAGCTCGCCACGATCGTCGCGAAGCTCAAGAAGGTGCCCGAGGGGAACGGCACCATGTTCGACAACACGATGATCATGTACTTCCCCGAGAACGGCGAGACGCACCACGGCACCGGGGTCGAATCGCCCTTCGTCATCCTGTCCGGAAAGAACTGCAAGCTGAACATCGCCGGCCGCTACGTCCGCCTCCCCTTCCACGGCACCGAGGGCCACAAGACGCTCGGCAACTGGTACACCACCCTGCTCAATGCCCACGGAAACCCCATCGAGCATTACGGGGATCTCGATATCGAAATGGCCCGGAAGAAGCTCAACCAGACCGGCGCAATCCGGCAGTTCATGAGCTGAGTGAGACCGGGTGCGCGGCGTCAAAACGCAACGCGGCGGGCGCCTGGCGCCCGCCGCGTCTCGTACTCGGGGTGTCGTCTCAAAGGTGTGCGTCCGTCGCGGGCACGCTCGTGATGAAGTCTAGAAGATCCGGATCCAGTTGATGTTCGCGCCCACGCCCTGGGCGCCGACCGAGTCGACCACCAGCTTGATCGTGTGCTTGCCCGCCGTCAGGGCGACGCCCGTCTTGCGGACCTCGGCCCAGTTGTTGAAGCTGCCCGTGCTCTTGAACGCCAGCGCGCCCGTCACGTTCCGCCCGTCCACCTCGATGTGGAACGCGCCGCCGGCGTACTGGTACGCCTGCCGCACGTCGAACGTGTAGGTCCCGGCCTTGGCGACGTTGACCGTGTAGTTCAGCCACTCGCCCTTGCGGGTCTTGCCGACCACGTACCCGCCGCCCGAGTCCGTCGACACCTGGACGTCCACGCCCGTGTCCGTCCGGTAGGACTTGGTCTCGTTTACCGTGTCGGTGTCGTAGTACGCGGCGCCGCGGGCGCCCTTGTCGAAGTTCTCCGCCTGGACGTACGTCTTGACGCCCGGCGTCAGGTTGATCGTCGCGAACGGCCCGACCGCGGCGGTCACGGCCGCCGGGGCGGCGACCGGCGTGCCGGTCGTGAACTTCATGTAGTTGAAGATCCCGACGCCGCCGCTCGACCCGTTCGAGTCGAACTTGAGGTGCAGGGTGTGCTTGCCCGCGGTCAGGTTGAGCGTCTTGAAGACGCTGCGGAACGCCGACCAGTTCGCGCCCGATCCGGCCCCGATCGCGCCGGTCACGTTGCGCCCGTCCACCTCGAGGTGGAACGTCCCGCCGTTGACCGCGGCGAGCCGGAACTCGACCGTGTAGGTGCCGGCCTGAGTGACGTTCACCGAGTACCGGAGCCACTCGCCCGGGCGGATCCCGGTAACCGAACGCGTCGACCCGCCGTCGTTGATCGTCCCGATGTCCACGCCGGTGCCCGGGCGGTAGTTGTTCCCGCCGTAGTTCGCGATTTCCGCTTCCTTGAACGCCACGCCGTTGACGCCCGCATCGAAGTCCTCGACCTGCAGGACGGTGCCGTTACCGACGTTCTTGTAGGTGCTGCTGGTCGTGCCCGACGGGGCGGTCGGCGTCGTGGGCAGCGGGGCCGGCGCGGGCGCGGGGGCCGGCGCCGGGGCGGCCTGCCCGATCCGCGAGTACGCCAGCTGAACGGCCTTGTACAGGTTGAGCAGCGGGAACGTCAGACCCGTCTTCGAATCGTAGATCTTCGTCCCGCTGTCCTTCAGGATCGAGATCACTTCGGCGTTGCTGAAATTCTTGATCTGGCGGAGGACCGCGGCGGCGCCGGCGATCTGCGGGCTCGCCCAGCTCGTCCCGACCGCCGAGTTCGTGTAGATCGCCTTGCCCTGCCAGTACGGCAGCGCGATCTTGTCCGCCGGCGCCAGGAAGTCGAGCCCCGCCCCCCGCACCGAGCTGCTGGCGACCCCGCCCCAGACGTTGCTCGACCCGGCCGACACCTCACTGCCCCCGTAGCTCGGGACGTTCGTCCCGCCGGTGTTCCCCGACGGGATCGTGACCAGCACGTTCCGGCTCGCCAGCGTGTTGATCGCCGCGACCATCTGCTTGAAGATCGCCGCGGTCCCGCCGATCCCACGGTCGACCAGGTTGACCGCCGCGATGTTGTACTTGGCCTCGTTCGCAACCACCCAGTTCAGCGCCTCGGCCGAGTCGGCCGACGAATAGGCCCGCAGCACGATCAGCTTGGCGCCGGGCGCGATGCCCTGGTAGTGGGCCCCGGCGTAATCGAACCCGTTCCCGACCATCATCGAGGCGACGCCCGTCCCGTGCGGGTCGCCGTCGGCCCAGGGGTTCGAATCGTTGGCGGCGAAGTCGTAGCCGGCGATCATTTTCCCGTTGATCGCCGGGTGCGTGTAGTTGACGCCTTGGTCGATGACGACGACCGACTGCCCGGCCCCGTTGAGCTGAGGGTACTGGGCGGCGAGGAGGTCCTGTCCGATCAGCTTGGCCTGTTGGCCCCAGGGGGTCCCGGCGAGCATGCGCCGGCCCTCTAAGTTCTCGACCTGCATCGGGTTACGCTGAGTCAAAGTCATGAGCTTCCTGCTTACGAGCGAACCACCGCAAGCGCGGAACGACCGCGGTGGGGTACGACAAGGAAATGAAACAACAGGGGAAGCCCGGTACGCGCAAAGGCCGTGGGAATGCTGGCCTGTGGGTGCTCGGATCGGCCCGACTGACAGTGCCTTGAGCTCGTGGAGCTCAGACGGGCACATCGGGCGCGGCGCCGCTCGGACGCCGGTGAGGACATGGGCGTTTGACTGACGCCCGCGGCCCCTGACCGTCGCGCACTCGGGAAGCGGCGACGGCGTCGATCCGTAAGACCGGGATACTCGACTCAGCCGTAGGCCGAGCGAGAGGGCAAACTAATAAGACCATCGTCCTAGCACGTCAACACCTAAAGTCCGAAAACAAAGAAAAAACTGTCAGAGTTGACGCTTTCGCTAAAGTTTTCCCAACTCAACAGTGACGTGCGGCGGAAAGTTGTCCGAACCCCCTGCCGTCACTCTGGGGGGCTTATCGTGCCTAACAACAGGGCAGTTGCCTCCATTTGCAGGCGTAGAGGTCGATAATTTTCTACCTTTGCTCTTGTTGGCCCCGTAGGGCTCAGGTATTGTCATCAACGCGGGGCAGATTTTCTGAACCGCGCGAGGAGCGTCTTGGGCAGGCACCGTGTAGCGTCCGGAGAGAATGCGGTGCACAGGGGAGGTCGGGCATCATCGATTGAGGAGAGCGGAGATGATCCAGGGAGAGAAGCGTCAATCGTCTGTTTGGCGTCGCGCCCGGCGCGCGATCAGGGTCGCGGCCTATGCCGCGGTTCTGACGACCTTCACGGCCTCCGCCTCGGCGGACGACCTGTTTAACTGGGAAACGGACCCCCTCACCGGGCCCAACGTTTCGATCCCGCAGTTCACGCCGGCGCCGTTCCTGTTCAACTCGAACGGAGCCTCGGTCGGCGCGTACCTGGCGGGCCAGCCGAACAAGGCTCTGAAGGTCCGCAACGAGGTGACACCGGACGCCGGCACGCTCGGTGCGGTTTACGGGCCCAACAACGTTCGCCTGACCTTTATCGATTACGAAGGGGCCACCGCCACGGCGCGGACGACCAGTCTCGTCAATGCGATCAAGGGCTCGGCCGGCACCGGCGCTTCGGTCCTGAATAACACGTCGTACATCGGTAATTTCAACTTGTACCCGGTCACCAACGACCCGACGCGCCCCGCGACGGTGATCGACACGGGCGGGCACCACCAGTACACGTTCGGCAGCGCGGATTACACCGCCTCCGGCGTGAACATGGCCAACGAAGAGCTCTACCCCGGCTCGCCCGACCTGCGAAACCCGATCATGGGCAACTCGAACGCCCCGAACGTCCGGTCGGCGTTCTTCACGCTCCCGATCACGCGGGCCACGCTGGTCACCGCCGCCCTCCCGACCGGGCACGCCCACGTCCCGTACGTCTCCCGGTTCAACAACTGGGGCAACCCGTTCTTCGTCAACGGCACCGCCCCGAACGGCCAGCCCGCATATATCTTCGACGCGGCCCACGGCACCGCGGGCCAGCTCCTGTCGCGCGGTGACTTCAAGGCCCTGATCGCTCACTACCGGCTCCGTGGCGCGGACGGCGTCCACGCCCTCCAGCCGGGCGTCGTCGGTTACACGGCCGCTCAGATGGAATCGGACGTCGCCCAGGGTTGGCACATCCCGCAGGTCGACAACATTTTCGCCGCGTCCGACCACTCCCTCGCCACCCTCGACACCGTCGTGAACGTCGTCGGCACCGGCAAGATCAGCCTCGAGACCGCCGGCATCGCCTGGTCGGGCGTCTACTCCCTGGCTCAGGGCAAGCTCGCGATCCTCCTGTCCAACATGGGCGAAGACCCCAAGACCATTTCGATCCCGTTCCGGGTCGGTGGCAAGTCGATCGCCGACCTGATGTCCATCGGCGCCGGCGAGCACCGACTGCTCGACTTCACGGCGGTCGGCACCCAGTGGATTCTCCAGAATCCGGGCGGGACCGTCATCTTCGCCGACTCTAACCGCGACGGCGTGGGCGTGCCGGAGCCGACGTCGATCCTCGGCGGCGTGTTCGTGCTCGGTATGGCGGCGTTCGCCCGCCGTCGCCGCGCCTAGACCAGCCCGATCATTTGAAACTCCACGCCGCGGCGACCCGAACTCGGGTCGCCGCGGTTCTTTTATGCGCCGATGCCGCTTTGCGCGGGCGCAGGTTGGCCCACAACGATTGCCAATAAACCTTTCCGGGAGGCGGGTCACACACCGACGGCAATCTACCCCGACGGAGGACCCCATGACTCGGCTTTGGAACACGCTCATCGCATCGGCCCTATTGACTTGCCCCGCGTGGGCTCGACCCCCGGTCGACGGCCCGGACCGCGAAC
>DATHXE010000613.1:0-3541 GCA_035459845.1 Tepidisphaeraceae bacterium
CGCCGTCGCCCGCACGTTGTCGAAGTGCGCCCCCAGCGGGTCCGTCCGCGCCGCCCCGGACACCGCCAGCCCGATCTCCAGCGGGCCGTCGGTGTTCAGCGTCTCCGTGCCCACCGCGTCCCACGTCCGCCCGTCCCCCGACACGTACGCCGACACCGTCTTGCCCTTGCGCAGCAGCCGCAGCCAGACCGGCGACCCCGGCCGGCCCGCCCCGGCCGTGGCCCGCTCGCCCTCCTTCGTCCGCTTGACGAACTTCACGACCCCGTCGACGTGCGCCACCCCGACGTACACCGACTCGGGCCCCTTGTCCGCCCGCGCCACCAGCCCCGCCGTCACGCGCTTGCCGTCCTTCACGTCCACCAGCCGCGCGACGACTTCCGCATCCCCCGGCAGCCCGGTCGCCCGCACGAAGCAGTACGCCTCCCGCCGCCCGATGTCCGACCACTCCCCGCCCGCCGACTTGATGCTGTACACCCCGTCCGCGTACTTCGCGTACAGCGGCTCGGCGATTTTCCCCACCGCCCCCGCCTCCCACCCCGGCGGCAGCTTCCCGCCCTCGGTCTGCACCGCCGGTTGATCCCCGCCGGCCCGCTCCGGCGTCGGCCGCTTCTCGTCCGCGTCGTCCCGTACCCGCGCATACAGCACGTTCGACAACTCGACCGCGGTCCCCTTGCCCGCCGGGCCCACCGTCAGCTTGCCAGACGGGTCGATGACGACGGCCCCCTCGTACGACTTCCCGTCGATCGTACGCACGACCCCGGCGCGCGCGATACCTGCGAATCCCACAACCACCGCGCCCGCGAGCGCCGTACGAGCCAACCAACGAATGATCACCGCATAACTCCGTGTCGCAATGTCCACGTAGGGAGTTATCGCGCACGCGCCGATCCGATGAAAGCGAAATCAAAGAATCGGCGCGATCCCCGCGCGCAAAGAGAACCCCACGGTGCGAGCACCGTGGGCTTTCGAATTCATTCACTTTGAACTTCGAACTCGGAACTCCGAACTTTTCCTACCACCCCTTCCCCTTCGTCCCCGTCCGGATCCGACAGATGTTGTGGTTCATCGTCATGTACAGCGTGCCGCCGTCGTCGCCCCACGCGCAGTTCGACGTCTTGTCGTCCGTCAACACCGTCCCGAGGTGCTTGCCCGCCGGCGAGAACACGAGGATCCCGCCGGGCCCGCCCAGGAACACGTTGCCCCGCCGGTCCACCTCCATCCCGTCCGGCATGCCCTTTCGCCCCGCGTCGACCAGTTTCTGGCAGTCGAAGAACACCCGCTTGTTCGCCAGCGTGCCGTCCGCCTTCACGTCGAACGCCCAGATCTTCGCATCCTTCGGGTCCGACACGGCCACGTACAACGTCTGCTCGTCGGGCGACAGCGCGATCCCGTTGGGCCGGCTCAGTTCCTTCGTCAGCAGCGTCAGCTTACCGTCCGGCGTCACGCGGTACACGCCCTGGAAGTCGAGCTCCTTCTTCGGGTCGGCCATGTTCTTCTCCAAGCCGTACGGCGGGTCGGTGAAGAACAGATTGCCGTTGCGGTCGAACACCAGGTCGTTGGGCGAGTTGAACCGCTTCCCCTCGTAGCTCTCGGCGATCGTGATGAACTGGGGGCCGGCCAGGCGCGCGACGCGGCGGTCGCCGTGCTGGCAGAGCACGAGGCTCCCGTCCGGGCCGATCGTGATCCCGTTCGACCCGACCTCCCCGCCGCGCGGCTCGAGCGCCGTGTACCCGCTCGGCTTGACGAACACCTCGATCTGCCGCGTGTTCGGGTCGAGCTTGTAGACCGTGTTTTGCGGGATGTCGCAGAAGAGCAGGCCCGGCGTCTTGGTCAGCGGGCCGGCCTTCACCCACGTCGGCCCCTCGCACCAATTCAGGCCGCTCACCAGCACCTCGACCTGCGCCCCCGGCGGGATCAGCACGTCCAGCGCCGGGTCGAGCCGCTCGATCCGCCCCGCCGGCAGCGTCCCGAACGCCGGCATCGGCATGAACTCGCCCGCCGCCTTCTGCACCGCCGGCCCGTCGTCCGCCTTCTTCACGGCGCACCCGGCCACGAGCATCCCGATCACACCGCCCGCCACGATCCGCGCGAAATGGATTCCCATGACGGAAGAGGGTAAGTCCGCCCGCGCGCGCTGACAAGCGTCGAGAATCCTCCGATGCCGACCGCACCGTCTGTTATCCTCCCCCGCATGCCGCGACTCTTGATCCTCGCGATCCTCACCCTCCCCGTCTGCGCCGCCGACCCGCCGGCGGTGGCCGAGTGGCTCGCGTCTGCGAAGGTCGGCGCCCCGCCCGCGGCACTCAAGCTCGCGCCTTTTTACACGAAACACGTCGACGTCCTGGGCCTGCCCGTCGTCGCGTCGGCCAAGGTGTCCGACGCGGCGGTCCTGGAGGCCGCGTACCTTGCCCGGCTGATGCTGGACGCGCGCCCGGACGTCGCCCGCGCCATGGCCGACAACAAGACGCGCCTGGCGGTCATGGCCGCCACCGAACTCACGACCGACCTCCCCGAACATTCCGATTTGAAGCCCAGGGAATACTGGGATCGCCGCGCCCGCGGCTTGGGCGCGACCAGGGCGCGCCCGGCCGTCTCCTGCGCCGAAGAGAACCTGCTCATGTGCCCGGGCGACCCGTACCGCGGCGAGAACATCATGATCCACGAGTTCGCCCACGCGTTCCACGAGATGGGCTTGCGCACGCTGGACAAACAGTTCGACGCCCGCCTCGCCGCCGCCCACAAGGCGGCGCTCGCGAACGGCCTGTGGAAGGGGACGTACGCCGCGACGAATCCGAACGAGTACTGGGCCGAGGGCGTGCAGTCCTACTTCCACTGCAACCAGGCAAAGGGCGGGATCCACAACGACGTCGACACGCGCGAGAAGCTCAAGGCCTACGACCCCGACCTGTTCGCCCTGATCGACGCCGCGTTCAAGTCGCCGGCGTGGGTGTACGTCCCGCCGACGAAGCGCGCGGACCAGCCGCACCTGAAGGCGCTCGACCGCGCGGCGCTGCCGAAGTTCGCGTGGCCGAAGAAGGCGGAGAAGTGATTCCACGCCGACTCCTGTGGAGTCGGATTCGTACCGGAGGTGCGAGCTCGCGTTCGGACCACGCGAGGCGCCCGTCCCCTTTACGTCTTTTCGTTTTTCGTCTTTTCAGTTGCTCCGCCGATACAACCGCGACGTCAGCACCAGCATCACGCGGAACACGCCGTTCCCGACGTGGCGCGATTCCCGGACGACGTACAGCAGTGCCGTCCGCCCGCCGGGGTGCCGGCGGCTGACCGCGATCCGCGACCGCGGCACCAGCGGCCGGCAGGTGAGCGCCACCGCCTGTTGGGGGAGCATCGACCGCACGAGCAGCAGGAACGGCTCGCGCACGCGCTCGGGCTCGGGCCAGCTGACGTCCCCGTGCCGCGCGCCGCGGGGGTCTAACACCTCGGCCCAGACCGCGCGCCCCCGCGCCCCGCACCGGTGCCCGCCGACCACGCCCCCCACACGCGCCACCGGCGCATGCACCTCGACCCCGACCGGCTCGATCCA
>DATHXE010000614.1:0-2676 GCA_035459845.1 Tepidisphaeraceae bacterium
AAAGTAGCCTCCGAGGGGCAAAATACAGGACGGGCGCGCGAAGCGCCCCACACGCCTTTTATCGGTCATTCTGCTCGGCAGGCTCACTACGGTGACGTGGGATCACTCCCCGAACAGCCACATCTGCGGGTCCGGTCGGGCCAGCGTCGCATCGATGCCCCGCACCCGGAGCGTGTCGGCGAATTCCGGATAGCCGTGGTGGGTGTACACCTTCTTGGGGGCGACCCGCTCCACGGTTTCGAGGAGTTCGTCGAAATCGGCGTGGTCGGACAGGGGCACCGCGTGCTCGACGCCGTAGCGGTAGATCGCGTTCTTGAGCAGCGCCCAGCCGCTCAGGACGATCCGACAGGGCTTTTCGAAGCGGGTGGCGAAGCCGGCGCGGGCGCAATTCGGGGGCGCGACCAGGACGCCGCGCTCGCGAAGGTCCAGGGCGGCGGGGCCGTGGAAGTCTTCGAAGCGGTAGCGGCGATAGGCACCAAGGTCGACGCCGAAGTCGTTGTAGATCTTGCACATGGCGTGCACCGCGCCGTGGCAGGTCACGGCGTGCCCGCCCGCAGTCAGGATCCGCACGGCCTCCTGCGCCTTGCCGAGGCTGTAGCCCATGACAATCGGCTGGCGGTTGGCGCGGAAGGCAGATTCGACCAGGTCGAGCAACTGGGCCTCGCTGGACTCGCGCGGGGGGAAGCGGAAGAATGGCAGGCCGTAGGTCGACTCCATCACCAGCACGTCGGCCCGGGCGAGTTCGGCGGACGGTACGGTGAGGCAGGGGCGTAACTTGTAGTCGCCGGTGTAGAGGAGGGAGTGCCCATCATCCCGGCGGGCCAGAAGCATGGCCGACCCGAGGACATGACCGGCGGGAAGGGCGGTGAGGCTGACGTGAGGGTCCAATTCGCCGGCGGAAATCGTCTGGCCGTGTCGAATTTCCGTCACCCTTTGAACGCCGACGCGATACTCAGCCAAGGCGGCGGTTTCGGCTGTGCAGACCGCGTGCTCGTGCTGCGCGAGGTGGTCAGAGTGGGCGTGTGAAACGAAGCAGAGCGATCGGCAGATTTTGCTATCAATGAATATATTCGAACCATTAATTTTAAGGTCGTCCTGCCACTGAAACATCGGTGCCGCCTCAATTTGCGATAAAAACTGGGATTTCGGTAGAGATTTCGGCCACACGATTGTGAAAGTAATAGTTGCTGCAAGAAATGCGGAGCATTATATTCCGCGAAGTTGCCCCGAATCTTATCGAGATGCAGGGGCATGGGTATCGGAATCACGTTGTCGGCGCTCGGCGATGATTGCCCGCGCCAGGTGAGGATCACATGCAGATGGAATCGTTCGGCGTGGGAACGCCGCAGCCTCGTCGTCGCACGGATGGGCTCTCTTACAAGTTTCAGCGCCTCCGCGAGCGCCTGCGTCAGGCGGTGACGGATGGGGAACTGGCGGGAAAACTTCCGGGCGAGCGGGCCCTGGCCCGGCGGTATCAGGTCAATGCGAAGACGCTCAGCAAGGCGCTGACGGACCTCGCGGCCGAGGGGTTGCTGGATCGGAGCATCGGGCGGGGGACGTACGTGAAGGGCAGTGAGCCCGCCGAGCAGGTGCGGACGGCCAAGTGGCTGATCGTGTGCGACTACGTTCGCGCCGACACGGCCCTGGTGCGGCACCTGCGCGAGGCGTGCCCGGCGGCGACGATCGTGCACGAGGTGTTCACGGCCCGGCCGAGCTTTACGCGGCAGTTCGAGGCGGTGATCGACTTCTGCACGACCACGCCCGACTCGTTCCTGAAGGACCTGGTCGTGCGGAACATCCCGGTGGTGTCGGTGAACCGCGAGCCGGGGCTGTACTCGGTGAACACGGTCGGTACGGACCGCTCGCTGGGCGCGTGGAACCTGGCGCGGGACCTGGTGCAGGGCGGGCACCGGCGGCTGGCGGTGATCGAGTCGATGCCGCGGGCGCAGGTGGGGCGGACGGTCGGGCTGGCGGTACAGCGGTACGCGCCGGACGCGGCGGTGCAGGTGTGGGCCAAGGCCGACACGCTCCGGGCGGTCGAGAGCGGCGCGACCGCGATCCTGTGCGACACGACGATGGTCGGCAAAGAGGTGCACGCGATCCTGACGGCGGCGGGCGTGCGCATCGGGCCGGACGTGTCGGTCGGCGCGATCGGGTGCGCGGACGAGACGTACCCGCTGAGCGGGTACCTGTGCGACAGCCGGGACGTCGCCCGGGCGGTGATCGACGTGGTCGCCTCGGGCAACACGGCTCGGCCTGCGCAGGTGTGGCTGGCGCCGCAGTGGGTCGACCGGGGGACGACGCGGAACCGCGCGGTGTGACTGCGGATTTCGGATCGAATTGAGAACGCCCGGCGCGACGTGTCGCGCCGGGCGTTTTCGTTTCAATCGGGCGGGGGCGGCATCGACGGGACGCGCGACTTCGTCGCGATCCGACTCCGCAGGAGTCGGCGTGGAAGCGCGGTCAGGACGCCTTGGCCTTGCAGTTCGGGCACGCAACGGCGCCGCGAAGGGCGGCGCCGCACTTGACGCACCGCCCCTCGCGCTCGCGCTTGGCGACGACGCGGTAGTTCGACCACCAGAAGTACGGGCCAAGCGCCAGCACCAGCGCGAGCAGCCAGTACGGGCAGGTGACGTAAAAGTAGGGGAGGTTCCAGACCAGGCGGACGGGAGGGGG
>DATHXE010000615.1:0-1884 GCA_035459845.1 Tepidisphaeraceae bacterium
CGCCGTCGCCAACACCGGCAAGGGCTCGCCCACCGGCGTCACCTTCGCCTACACCGCCCGCTTCCCCGCCAAATACCAGCACGCCCTCTACGCCTGCGACTGGGCCTACGGCACCCTCTACGCCGTCCACATCGCCCCGCAGGGCGCAGGCTACACCGGCACCTTCGAGCCCTTCGCCGTCGCCAAGGGCTGGGACGTGACCGACGTCGTCGTCGGCAACGACGGCGCGATGTACGTCACCATCGGCGGCCGCGGCACCCAGTCCGGCCTCTACCGCATCACCTACACCGGCCCCGAAAACACCACCCCCGCCGCCCCGCAAGCCGACGCCGCCACCGCCCAGGCCCGCGAGACCCGCCGCAAGCTCGAATCCTTCCACGGCCGGCAAGACCCCGCCGCCGTCTCCACCGCCCTCCCCCTCCTCAACTCGCCCGACCGCTACCTCCGCTTCGCCGCCCGCGTCGCGCTCGAATCCCAGCCCGTCGACTCGTGGAAAGACCAGGTGCTCAACGAGAAGCGCCCCACCGCGCTCATTAACGGCACCGTCGGCCTGATCCGCGCCGCCGCGACCGCCCCGCCCGAGCTCCTGACCAACGCCCAGCAGGTCACGAAGTACGCCGAGGCCGGCAAGGTCCTCCAGCCCGCCATCCTCGACGCCCTCAACCGCCTCGACCTCAAGCGCCTCTCCGAAGAACAGCAGCTCGAGCTGATCCGCGCCTACGACCTGGCCTTCATCCGCATGGGCCGACCGCCCGAGCCCGCCGGCCAGGTCGTCGCCGCCCGTATCGACGCCATCTTTCCCAGCCCCTCCCCCGCCGTGAACCGCGAGGCCGTTCAACTCCTCGCCTACCTCGGCTCGCAGAGCGTCATCACCAAGGGCCTGGCCTTGATGTCCAAGGCCACGACGCAGGAAGACCAGTTCCACTACGCCTTCGTCCTCCGCAACGTCCCCGCCGGCTGGACCCTCGACCAGCGCAAGGCCTACTTCGCCTGGGTCAACCACGCGACAGCCAACTACAAGGGCGGCAATTCCTTCAAGAAGTTCCTCGCCCGCATGAAGGACGACGCCGCCAAGTCCCTCACCGACCAGGAGAGGGTCGCGCTCGACACGGTCCTCAAGGGCGACGTCACCGCGGTCGCCGTCAAGACGATGAAGCCGCGCCAGTTCGTCCGCAACTGGCAGATGCAGGACCTCCTTCCCGAGATCGACCAGGCCTCCGCCGGCCGAGACTTCGAGCGCGGCAAGGAGGTCTACGAGGCCGCCCAGTGCGCCGCCTGTCACCGCTTCGGCCAGGATGGCGGCGCGACCGGCCCCGACCTCACCGGCGTCGGCAACCGCTTCAACCCCGTCGACTCCCTCGAGGCGATTCTGCTGCCGTCGAAAGTGATTTCCGACCAGTACCAGACCTACCTCGTCGAAACGACCGACGGCGACATGAACACCGGCCGGATCACCTACGAGGACGACAACAAGCTCGACCTCGCCACCAACCCCTTCTCCACCGACGTCCTGTCGATCCCCAAGAAGGAACTCAAGTCCAAGTCCGTCGCCAAGATGTCCATGATGCCCCCGGGCCTCGTCGACAACTTCACGAAGGAAGAAATCTTCGACCTGATCGCGTACCTGCGCTCGGGTGGAGATCCGAAGGACAAGGCGTTCGCGCCCAAGTGAGTGGCGATTCGCGTCGCCGCGTCCCTCACCGTCATCCTGAGGTGCGACTCGTCATCCTGAGGTACTCCGAAGGACCCAGCCCCGAACGTCAGGGCCCGCTGGACGTTGGCGCGTGCATCCGAACGCGCAACCGACTGGCTTCACCACCCGCCCGCTAAAGCGGGCTCGCCGAAAGACAACGCCGAAAGAACCCCATGTCCCCCTTCGTCCTC
>DATHXE010000616.1:0-2855 GCA_035459845.1 Tepidisphaeraceae bacterium
CACCCGTGGCGCGTGCCGGACGTTTTCGGCCGCGCCACCCCGTGTGCGGATTAAAGGGGATGCGCGCACCGCCTGCGAGAACCAACATGACCCACGCATCGTCGCCGTCTTCGTCGTCGCGCGTCCGCCGGCTCGCGGGCGTGCTCGCCCTGGTCGCGCTGGTCGGTTTTGCGATCAATGCTCTGGTCGCTGCCGATCGCCCGGCCGCGCCTGCACCCGCCGCCGGCCCGATCCGCGTCCTGTTCCTCGGCGACGACGGGCACCACAAGCCGGCCGATCGGTTCGCCGAACTCGCGCCGGCGCTCAAGTCGCGCGGCATCGAGCTGACCTACACCGACAAGCTGGACGACCTCAACCCCGACACGCTCGCCAAGTACGACGGCGTCGCGATCTACGCGAACACCGTCAACATCAAGCCCGAGCAGGAGCAGGCGCTGGTCGACTACGTGCGGTCCGGCAAGGGCCTGATCCCGATCCACTGCGCGTCCTACTGCTTCCACAACTCGTCCAAGTACATCGCGATGGTCGGCGGGCAGTTCAAGAGCCACAAGACGGGGACGTTCAACACCACGATCGTCAACCCGCAGCATCCGATCATGGAGGGGTTCAAAGGCTTCGAGACGTGGGACGAGACGTACGTCCACGCAAAACTCAACCCGGACAACGAACTCCTCCAGACCCGCGCCGAGGGCGACCGCGCCGAGCCCTGGACGTGGGTGCGAAACGAAGGCAAGGGCCGGGTTTTCTACACCGCCTACGGGCACGACCAGCGGACGTTCACCAACCCGGGCTTCGTCGATTTGATCGACCGCGGCATCCGCTGGGCCGTCCGTCGGGACGCGGGCGCGTCGTTCGAACGCCCCAAGTTCGTCGGCCCGGACCCGTCGGCCAAGCCGTTCGAGTACGTGACCGCCGACGGCATCCCGTTCTACGACCCGTCCGGGCAGGGCCCGCGCGCCGGCGGGGGCAAGTGGAACAAGATGCAGACGCCGCTCGCGCCCGCCGAGTCGGTCAAGCACCTGCGCATGCCCGAGGGGTTCGAGGCCAGGCTGTTCGTGGCCGAGCCGCAGGTGGTCAAGCCGATCACGATGAACTGGGACGAGCGCGGCCGCTTGTGGGTCGTCGAGTCGATCGACTACCCCAACCGCATCACCGACGCCGGCAAGGGCTCGGACCGCATCAAGGTCTGCGAGGACACCGACGGCGACGGCCTGGCCGACAAGTTCACCGTCTTCGCCGAGGGCCTCAACATTCCCACCACGCTCACGTTCGCCAACGGCGGCGTGATCGTCATGGAGCGCAAGAGCACCTGGTTCCTCAAGGACACCGACGGCGACGGCAAGGCCGACGTGAAGAAGGAACTCTTCACCGGCTGGTACCGCGGCCTCGACACCCACGCCGGGCCGTCCAACCTCCAGTACGGGTTCGACAACTGGATCTACGGCATGCTCGGGTACGCCGGGTTCGCCGGCGAGGTCGGCGGGAAACGGTTCTCGTTCTCGCAGGGCTTCTACCGCTTCAAGCCGGACGGCTCCCAACTCGAGTTCCTCCGCAGCACCAACAACAACACCTGGGGCATCGGGTTCCGCTCCGACGGCGTGCTGTTCGGCTCGACTGCCAACGGCAACCCTTCGACCTACCTGCCGATCTCCAACCGCTACTACGAGGGCGTCCGCGGGTGGGCCCCGCGCGTCCTCGAGCCGATCGCCGACACGTACAAGTTCCAGTCGCACCTGGGCAAGATCCGCCAGGTCGACTGGCACGACGGGTACACCGCCGCCGCCGGTCACGCGCTCTACACCGCCCGCGCGTTCCCCAAGGGGTACTGGGACCGCGTCGCGTTCGTGACCGAACCGACGGGGCACCTGGTCGGCGCGTTCGTGCTGGACGCCGTCGGCTCCCACTTCAAGTCGCGCAACGCGTTCAACCTGCTCGCCAGTGACGACGAGTGGTGCGCCCCGATCATGGCCGAGGTCGGCCCCGACGGCAGCCTCTGGGTCATCGACTGGTACAACTACATCGTCCAGCACAACCCCACCCCCGTCGGGTTCAAGACCGGCGCCGGCGCGGCCTACGAGACCCCGCGCCGCGACAAGGAGCACGGGCGCATTTACCGGATCGTCTACACCAGCAGTGACGTGATCACCAAGCCGGTCGACGCGCGGATCGACCTGTCCAAGGCGTCGCCCGCCCAGCTCGTCGAGGCGCTCAAGAACGACAACCTCTTCTGGCGTCGCCACGCCCAGCGCCTGCTGGTCGAGCGGAACAACAAGGACGTCGTCCCCGCGCTCGTCGAACTGACGAAAGACACGATGCGGGACGAGATCGGCGTGTCGGCCGGCCCGATCCACGCGCTGTGGACGCTGCAAGGCCTGGGCGCGCTCGACGAGGCCACCGCCGCTGCCGCCCTCAAGCACCCGGCGACCGGCGTGCGCCGCAACGCGCTGCTGACGATGCCGCGCACCGAGGCCGGGCTGGCCGCGCTGCTCGAATCGAAGATCACCGACGACGCCGACCCGCAGGTGCGCCTGGCCGCGCTGCTGACGATCGCCGACATGCCCGCCAGTCCGTCACTCGAGGATCGGACCGCCACCGCAATCCTGGGCGTGCTCGGCAAGCCGCAGAACCAGTCCGACAAGTGGATTCCGGACGCCGCCGTCGCCGCGGGCGCCAAGCACGATGCGGCCTTCCTCCGGACGGCGCTCGTGGCGTCCAAAGGCCGTGCCGCCCCGCCGACCGCCCCCGAACCCGCGCCCGCGGTCGCCGCGCCCGCGACTCCGGTCGACGTGGTCGTCAACGGCTCGGCCGAGGCCGGCGACGCCGAGAAGCCCGAGAAGTGGCGCCCCGTGAGCTAC
>DATHXE010000617.1:0-3002 GCA_035459845.1 Tepidisphaeraceae bacterium
GCGCTCGCGCTTGGCGAGGACGCGGTAGTTCGACCACCACAGGTAGGGGGGCAGCGCGAGGACGAGCGTGAGCAGCCAGTAGGGGCAGGTGACGTAGCTAAAGGGAAGGTTCCAGAGCAGCGGCAGGCCGGGGCTCAGGACCTTGTCGTTGACGCCCGAGCCGAACGTGACGCCGGTTCGCTCGCGGGCCGGGTCGAGCAGTGCCGCGGGCCCGGCGACGGGGTCGCCGGCGGTGACGCGCCAAGTCTCCCAGGGCGCGGGCTCGGGCTGGCCTAGCGCGACGAACAGGGGGCGCGGGTCGGCGATCGAGGCATAGGTCAGTTGCCCGCGGTGCGAGACGAACCCGCGGAGGCGCGCGTCGAGGTCGGTCTGGCCCGTGCGGGTGACGCCGGCCTTGGTCCTGTCGACGACCGTGACCTGCACGGGCGCCGCCGATGGGGTGAAGCGGACGACGCCCTCGTACGCGCCGTAGCTCCGCACCCAGAAGAAGCAGGCGGTCAGGCAGAGCACGAGCGAGATCGCGGCGAGGATGGTGGCGAGGAGGCGCATGGGCGGAGTCGGTACTTATCGTACCACGGAATTCGGATGTCGTGCGATGGCCCCGGCGATCAGCACGCGAGCCAAACGGCGAGCGAGATCGCGCCGGCCGCGAGCATGGCGAGGCCCCAACCCGCGAAGTCCTTGTTGATTCGCTTTCCGTGCACGGCCGGGTCGTACGCGGGCAGTTGATCAGCGTCGACCAGGTGCCGGTGCGCATCCCAGTCGCCGGCCGACTCGAACGGCATGAAATGCTCGGCGACTTCGTCGTCCGCCGACTCCCGCCACCTCGGCACGAGCCGGTCCGTCCGCAGGAACGCCACGCACCGCACGAGCACGTCCCAGGCGAGCGGCGGGCAGCGGACCGTATGACGCTTCACGTCGTCGTAGTAGTGCCAGACGTGCCGGGCGACCTCGCGGAGCCCGGCGTCGGGGTTCGCTGGGCCGAGTGTCGCGGGGCACATCAGCACGTCGTCGAGCGCGAAGTTGTCGATCTCGCCGCGCAGGTACGCGGCGAGGGCCCCGGCGGCGATGTCGCGCCGGGCGCGGTCGACTGACGTTGTCGGTGGGCACTTCGGCATGGTCGGGCCCGTCAGCCGCATGAAGCGAGAGGGCCACATGGCAAGCTTACAACCTGCCAGCGGCACCCGGAAGCTTGCCGAGCGCCACTCAACGCGCGGGGCATTGTGAAAAGCCTCACGACGTACCTTGCAAAGGGGTAGGGCCATCCCTAGACTGCCCGTTCATTTATGGGCGAAGTTTCCGCATTTGCCGCCGGGCCGTTCGCGCCGCCGCTGGTCCTCGGGGCGGCGGGAAATGGCGCGAGCCTCGCGGTCTCGACCGGGGTGTCGTCGGGGGTGCTCTCGCCGGTGTTGATCCTCGTGTTGTGCGTGGTCGCTGGGGTGGGGACGTACCTGCTGCTGCCGTCGCGCCGCGAAGGGGCGGTGCGGAAGCTCGGGGGCATGATTTTGCTGGCCGCGGGGCTGATTTTCGCGGCCACGCTGATCCGCGCCGTCGCCGGGGCCGTGCAGGGGGGGATGAGCGTCTTCTTCTGGGTGTTCTCGGCGATCACCGTGTTCTGCGCGGTGCGCGTCGTGACGCACGCCCGGCCGGTGTACTCCGCTCTCTACTTCGTGCTGAGCGTGCTGGCGACGGCGGGGCTGTTCGTGCTGCTGTGGGCCGAGTTCATGGCGGCGGCACTCGTGATCATCTACGCGGGCGCGATCCTGGTGACGTACGTGTTCGTGATCATGCTGGCGACGCAGTCGCAGAGCGCGGGGGACGCGGCCGCGAGCAGCGCGGGCGAGGTGGGGGCGATCGCCGAGTACGACCGTATCAGCCGCGAGCCGCTGATCGCCAGCGCGCTGGGGTTCACGATCATGGGGGTGTTGCTGTTCGTGATCTTCGAGAAGGCGCCGGGGGGGGTGTTGACGACGTACGCGGGCGCTCAGGGGGCGGCGGCGGTCACTCCGGGTACTCCGGCGTTTGTGCCGACGGTGACCCCGGCGCCGGCGGGCGACGCGCCCGTGATGACTGCCGCCCCCGCCGTCCGCCCCGCGCCGACGTACACCCCCGGCAGCCCGCAGGCGCTGGGCACGTACCTCTTCAAGACTCAATTGGTGAACCTGGAACTCTCGGGCCTGATCCTGACGATCGCGATGGTCGGGGCGATCCTGATCGCCCGGCGGCGCGTCGCGGTGGTGAAGCCGGCCGTCGGCGGGCCCGTGCGGGAGCTCAAGCCGGACCTGGCCGGGCGGGTCGACTCGAGCCCGGCCTCGGTCCCCGTGTACGGCACGGACAACCCGCGGGCGAAGGCATACCCGGAGACTTAGTTGACTGTGGGCAGAAGGCAGAAAGACATAAGGATGAAGGATGAAGGATGAAGGATGAATCGGAATTGGGCGCCCGTGGCGGCGCGGTCTGTTTCATCCTTCATCCTTCCGCCTTCCTCCTTCTCCTGACATGACGCAACTCGCGCTCCAACATTACCTGGCCGTCGGCGGGATCCTGTTCGCGATCGGGCTGATCGGGTTCATTACCCGGCGGAACCTGATCGTGATCTTCCTGTGCACGGAACTGATGTTCCAGGGCGTGGCGATCAACCTCGTCGCGTTCGGGCGATTCATGAACAACGACCCGGGCGGGCAGGCGTTCACGATCTACCTGCTCGTCATCGCGGCCGCCGAGGCGAGTTTGGCGCTCGGACTGGTCGTGCTCCTGTTCCGCCAGAAGAACACGCTCGACGCCGACGCGTGGCGGGAATTGAAGGGATAGTTCTCAGTTCAAAGTTCTCAGCTCCAAGTTGTCGTCGGTTCGGCGCCAGGAACTGAGAACTAGGAACTTAGAACTGAGAACTCGGAAACCAAGACCTCGCAACTGACTCGACTCCCCATGGGCCTTGAAGACTACGTCAGACTCTCGTGGCTGATCCCGCTGCTGCCCCTGATCGGGGCGGCGATCGCGGG
>DATHXE010000618.1:0-3237 GCA_035459845.1 Tepidisphaeraceae bacterium
CCACTCACCTTCGGCGGCCGCCAGGAGCGCGGCCTCCGCCCCGGCACCCTCCCGGTCCCCCTGGTCGCCGGCCTGGGCCTCGCCGCCGAGCTGGCGGCGTCGGAATGGGCGACGCGCCGGGCGCACGCGATCGCCTTCCGCGCCCGGGCCCTCGCCGCGCTGTCGACGCTCGACCCTGTCGTCATCGGCGAGCCCGCGCGTACCCTCCCAAACATCCTGAGCGTCTCCATCCCCAACATCGAAGCCGAAGAAGCGATGGAAGCCCTCGACGGCATCATCGCCATCTCCAACGGCTCTGCCTGCACGTCCCACGCCCTCGCGTGCAGCCACGTGTTGGGCGCAATGGGGTTGTCGACCGAGCGGTCCGCCGGCACGTTGCGGCTGTCGTGGTGCCACCTCACGCCGGAGCCGGATTGGGACGCGGTCGTGCGTGTCTTTCGGGAGCTTCGCGGGTGATCGCTCCGATAGCTGCAACGCAACGCGTTGCTGACGCGCTCGAATCCCGAGGCGTTGTTGACAAGAATAGGCGGCGCAATCATGGTGCCGCGTTGGTCGTCCCGGGTCGCCTAACGGAGCGTCACAGTGTCCGGAAAGAACGGGAACGCCGCCTTGACCGGACTCGTCGCGGGCGCCATCGCCGGTGCGGTCGCGCGGTTCGCGGTGGCCCTCGGGTTCATCCACTACGTCAGCCACTGGGGCGGGAAGTGGTGGAACGGGTCGACGGCGATGTGGCCGGCGGCGCTGGTCTCCGCGCTGATCGGCGCGGGCGTCGGCGGGGTCGCGGGGGCGACCTGCCGGCCGGTCGCGGGCGCGGTGCTCGGCGCGCTGCTCTCGGCCGCAACGTGCTTCTTCGCGTTCCTCGTGCCGGCCCAGTTGATGATCGGCCTGAGCCACCCGGGCGGGTTCGACCACGTCGAGACGGCCGAGGTACTCTACGGGTTCGTGGCCATGGCGCTCGCCGGCGGGGTCGCCGGCTTCATCGGCGCGACGATCGGGCGGCGGGCGAAGCGTAGGGACTGACACACGTCTATCAGTGCCTCCCGCGCGCGGCCCGCCCGATTACCATTCGCTGGTCAGCCGCCGCCGCCTCGCTATCATGCACTGCGCCCGAAGACGTCTCACCACCCATGCCCGACACCCCCGCCCCACAACCCGCACCCGTCTACTACAAGCGCTCCCGCTTTTCCTGCAAGCTCCCCGCCGACCGGCTTTACACGCCGTCGCACTTCTGGGCGCTCGAGGCCGAGCCGGGCGTCTGGCGCGTCGGTTTCACCAAGTTCGCCACCCGCATGCTCGGCGACCTCGTCGAACACGGCTTCGAAGTGAAGCCCGGTGACGCGGTGGCCGTCGGCCAGGCGATCGGGTTCGTCGAGGGGTTCAAGGCACTGACGGACCTGTACTGCGTGGTCGATGGGACGTTCGAAGGCGGCAACCCCGCGCTCGACGCCGACAGCACGCTGACCGAGTCCGACCCGCACGGCAAGGGCTGGCTGTACGCCGTCCGCGGCACGCCGGATCCGGCCGCGACAGACGTCCACGGGTACGCCGCCATGCTCGACCTCACGATCGACAAGATGCAGGACAAAGGCGGCGGCGACGACGCGACCGACACCGACGACGAGACCCCCGATCAGGCCTCCACCGAGAAATGCGAATGAGCAAGACGCGCTACATCATGGTCGGCGGCTTCCTCGGCGCCGGCAAGACGACCGCCATCCTCAAGCTCGCCCAGCACCTCCGCGACCAGGGACAACGCGTCGGCCTGATCACCAACGACCAGTCCTACGGCCTGGTCGACACGACGATGCTCGCGTCGCACGGGTTCGACGTCGAGGAGATCACCGGCGGGTGCTTCTGCTGCCGGTTCAACTCCCTCGTCGACGCGGCCGACAAGCTCTCGGCCCAGACCCGCCCCGACGTCTTCATCGCCGAGCCGGTCGGCAGCTGCACCGACCTCAAGGCAACCGTCGACTACCCGCTGCGGCGCATGTACGGCGACGCCTACGCGATCGCCCCGCTCAGCGTGCTGGTCGATCCCGTCCGCGCGCTACGCATCCTGGGCGTCGAGCAGGGCAAATCCTTCTCGCAGAAGGTCACGTACATCTACGCCAAGCAGCTCGAGGAGGCCGACATCATCGTCGTCAACAAGGCCGACCTGCTGACGCCCGAGCGGCTCGAAGCGCTCCGCGCGGCACTCTCGGCCCGTTTCCCGCGCGCGGCGATCCAGGTGATCTCCGCCCGCACCGGGCGCGGGCTCGAGGAGTGGATCGACCGCATCACGAGCGGGACGGCCCGCACGGCCGGCGCGATGGACGTGGATTATGAGGAGTACGCCGAGGGCGAGGCGCTGCTCGGTTGGTTGAACGCGACCGTCGACTTGTCGATGGGGGCGAAGCCGCAAGCGGCGGAGTTCGACGGCAACGACTTCCTCACCGCGCTCGCCGCCCGCGTGCAGAACCGCCTCCGAGAGTCCGGCGCGGAAGTCGCCCATCTTAAGATGACGCTCGCGCCCGCAGAGAACGGCAACGACCTGGCCGTCGCCAACCTGGTGCGCGGCGACGCCACGCCCGAACTATCCCACCGCCTGCACGAGCCGCTCGACGCCGGCCAGTTGATCCTGAATTTGCGGGCCGAGGCCGACCCGGAGGTGCTCAAGTCCGCCGTCACGGCCGCCCTGACCGCCGTCGCCTCCGCCGCAGGCGTCACGGCTCGAATCGAACACCTCGAACATTTCCGCCCCGGCAAACCCACCCCCACGCACCGGTTGGCCGGCATATAGTGTCGTGCGTCGCGCCGGGCTCGGAGCCCAAGCCTGACCATCATTCGCGTCTTCTCTGGGAAGCCTCCGCGTCCTCTGCGTCTCTGCGGTGAAATTCTGATCCGCACAATCCCCGAATCCCGACCCGCCCCGCAATAGGCTAAACGCCCCCGCCGTTCAGACTGTACAACAGGCGAGCCATGATGACCCCACCGCCCCGAATCCTTTACTGCCACTGTGCCTACGCACAGGTCGTCCCGAAGGAAGTGAAGGAGGAGGTCCTCCGCCAGCTCGCTGCGTCCGGCGTCGCGTTCGACGCCGTCCCCGACCTGTGCGAACTGTCGGCCAAGTGCGACCCGTCGCTGGCGCGCCTGGCGCAGGGCGGCAACGTGAAGATCGCCGCCTGCTACCCCCGCGCCGTCCGCGGCCTGTTCGTCGCCGCCGGCACCCCCCTGCCGGACGACGGCGGCGTCGAGATC
>DATHXE010000619.1:0-6385 GCA_035459845.1 Tepidisphaeraceae bacterium
CGCTTTGTCCCGGGTCTGAACTGGCTCGACTTGACGACGCACGTCAGTTGCGGACGATCGGCGTGATCCCGCGCTGGCTCATAATCCGGGGACCCGCGCCGGGCGCGAGCGTGACAGGTGCATTTACGCCTCCGCTCGTCTGGGGCTCGACCCGGCCGGGGGCGGCGCCACCGCCGCCCGCCCCGCCGCCGATCACGCCGGTCATCGGTGTGCCCGTCTGGAAGGCAAAGCTCGTGAGATTCAGCAGTTGCGAGTTCTGGCCCCGGAACGTCATGGTGACGTATTTCCGGTCGGCCGAGACGGTCGCCTGCGTGTCGAGGATGATGCCGGAATTGACGATCTCGATTTCCGGCTCGAACAGGCTCGAACT
This sequence comes from Tepidisphaeraceae bacterium, assembly GCA_035459845.1. Classification (GTDB taxonomy): domain Bacteria; phylum Planctomycetota; class Phycisphaerae; order Tepidisphaerales; family Tepidisphaeraceae; genus DASPKW01. Next base: position 371 of record DATHXE010000619.1, read on the forward strand.
GCCGCCGAACCCGGCGACCTGGGCGCGGGAGAGCGACGGGAGGGCGAAAAGGGCGGCGGTGGCGAGCAGATAGGTCCAACGCATGCGAATGCCTCCCGAATCGCGAATCAACCCGAGTGTAGTCGTCCTCGCAAGGTGACACAACATTTATAGAATGGTTAGCCCGAGCCGGAACACGATTGCCCGGGGGCGTTTGCGGGATTAACCTGTCCGCCCGCTTAGCCGATGCTCCCGGTACACGCGCTCGCGAGCGCGCCGAGCGAATCCCCATTGCCACGAAGGTGTTATGTCGACCAACGGCCGTAAGAAGGCGCTGATCACCGGGATCACCGGTCAGGACGGGTCGTACCTGGCCGAGTTCCTGCTCGCCCAGGGCTACCTCGTCCACGGGATCGTCCGCCGGAGCAGTTCGTTCAACACCGAGCGCATCGAGCACCTGTACTCGGACCCGCACGACCCGGACGTCCGCCTGTTCCTGCACTACGGCGACCTGGTCGACGGCACCGGCCTGCGCGAGATCCTGACCCGCGTCGCCCCCGACGAGGTCTATAACCTCGGCGCCCAGAGCCACGTCCGCGTCAGCTTCGACCAGCCCGTGTACACCGTGCAGACGGATGCGCTGGGCACGATCAACCTGCTCGAGGCGATCCGCGACTGCGAGTCCGAGACCGGGCGGAAGATCCGCTTCTACCAGGCGTCCTCGAGCGAGATGTACGGGAAGGTCGCCCAGACCCCGCAGACCGAGGCGACCCCGTTCCACCCGCGGAGCCCGTACGGGTGCGCGAAGGTGTACTCGTACTGGCAGGTCGTCAACTACCGCGAGTCGTACGGGATGTTCGCGTGCAACGGGATCCTGTTCAACCACGAGAGCCCGCGCCGGGGCGAGACGTTCGTCACGCGCAAGATCACCCGCGCGGCGACGCGCATCAAGGAGGGCCTGCAGGAGAAGTTGTACCTGGGCAACCTGGACGCGAAGCGCGACTGGGGCTTCGCCGGCGACTACGTCCGGGCGATGTGGCAGATGCTCCAGCAGGACGCGGCCGACGACTACGTGATCGCGACCGGGCAGACGAACAGCGTCCGCGAGTTCCTCGACGAGGTGTTCGGGATCCTCGGGCTGGACTGGCAGAAGCACGTCGAGATCGACCCGCGGTATTTCCGCCCGGCCGAGGTCGACCTGCTCCTGGGCGACGCGGCCAAGGCCAAGCGCGTGCTCAAGTGGGAACCGCAGGTCACGTTCAAGGCGCTGGCGAAGATGATGACCGAGGCGGACTGGGAGCTGGCCCGTCGCGAGCGGTACGTGAAGGAGCGCGGCGACGCGCAAAAGGCGGGATTGGTTCGATAGGGCGCGATCCTCTGTCGCCCGAAGCCGTACAAAGCCCACGGAGCTCGCTCCGTGGGTGATTTTGTCGAAGGAGTTGTCGGATGAGCATCGGTCGTAACGATCGCGTGGCGGTGACCGGGGGCGGGGGATTCGTCGGGAGCTTCGTGCTCGAGAACCTGGCCGCCCGGGGGTACACGGACGTCGTCTCGATCCGCCAGAAGGACTACGACCTAACCAGCGAGGCGGACGTCGAACGCCTGTACAAGACGGTGCGCCCGGCGGCGGTCATGCACTTGGCGGCGGAGGTCGGCGGGATCGGGGCCAACCGCGAGAATCCCGGGCGGTACTTCTTCGCCAACATGGCGATGGGCATGCACCTGATCGAGGGCGCCCGGCGGCACGGGATCAAGAAGTTCCTGCAGGTCGGGACCATCTGCGCCTACCCGAACCTCACGCCGGTGCCGTTCAAGGAGGAGGACCTCTGGAACGGCTTCCCCGAGGTGACCAACGCGCCGTACGGGATCGCGAAAAAGGCGCTGCTGACCATGTGCCAGGCGTACCGCCAGCAGTACGGGCTCAACGCGATCTACCTGCTGCCGGTGAACCTGTACGGGCCGCGGGACAACTTCAACCTCAACTCCAGCCACATCATCCCGGCGATCATCCGCAAGTGCCTGGAGGCCAAGGAGCGCGGGGACGCGCAGATCTCGGCGTGGGGGACCGGCTCCGCGTCGCGCGAGTTCCTGTACGTCGAGGACTGCGCCGAAGGACTGGTGCGGGCGCTGGAGAAGTACGACTCGCCCGAGCCGATGAATTTGGGGAACGGGCGCGAGGTGACGATCAAGCAGGCGATCGAGACGATCGCGAAACTGGTCGGGTTTACGGGACGGATCGAGTGGGACGCGACCAAGCCGGACGGCCAGCCGCGGCGGTGCTTGGACGTCAGCCGGGCAAGGGCCGCGATCGGCTTCGAGGCGGCGACGCCGTTCGACGAGGGGCTCAGGAAGACGATCGCGTGGTTCGTAGAGAACCGCGGACGCGCGCGGGTGTGATATGAGGTTGACCGGTTTGCGAACAAGCCGGGGCGGAGCGTACGGGCTCCGCCCGAAGCGCCGCCCCGGGTGGGATTCTCGCGCGAATTCGGTTCATCGCTCGATTCCCTCGTAGACGGCGACCTGCACAACTGCACGGGTCCTGACGGATGGGTGGGGTGGCTTACGTCCAAGGAAGAATACCGGGGCGGGGTATTCCTTGACCCGGCTTGCGGGCGTCGGATACTTGAGGGGTTGGCGCGCGGCGCAGCGGAGCCGCGCGAGCGTGGGATTATCGGACGGGTTCGGGGATCAAGAATGACCCCACTCACCCATCCGGACAGACAAGAATGTCTGCCCCACTGCGCGAGAGGGGAAGCGGTGCCGGACTGTGAAGAGCTGATGGCGCAGGCGACGCGGAAAACCTTGCTCGTGTTCAGCCAGACGTTCGTGCCGGACCCGGCCGCCGTCGGCCAGCACATGGCGGACGTCGCGATCGCGATGGCCCGGCGGGGGCACCGCGTCATCGTCTACACCGCCGACCGCGGGTACGAGGACCCGAGCGTGCGGTATCCGGCGCGCGAGGTGCTCGAGGGGGTCGAGATCCGCCGCCTCGCCCTGTCGTCCTTCGGCAAGCGGAACCTGATCACGCGGGCGCTGGGCACCTTCACATTCATGATGCAGTGTCTGTTCATCGGCCTGTTCACGCGGAACCTGGGCGGCATCTTCTTCAGCACGTCGCCCCCTCTCGTGGGGGCGGCCGCGTCGGTCGTGCGCCTGCTCCGCGGCGTGCCGATCGCCTACTGGGCGATGGACCTCAACCCGGACCAGCTCATCGCCATGGGCAAGATCAAAGCCCGGAGCCTGACGGCGCGCCTGCTCGAGCTGGTCAACCGGTTCATCCTCCGGCGGACGTCGCTGGTGATCGCCCTGGACCGGTTCATGGCCGACCGCCTGCGGGCGCGGGGCGTGGCGGACGTGAAGATGGAAGTGCTCCCGCCGTGGTCGCACGAGCAGTACATCGGGGGCGCGTCGGCAGCGGACCGGGAGGCGTTCCGGAGGCGGCACGGCCTGGCCGGAAAGTTCGTCGTCATGTACAGCGGGAACCACAGCCCCGCCAACCCCCTGCGGACGCTCCTCGACGCGGCCGTGCGGCTGCGGGCGGACGACCGCCTGCGGTTCGTGTTCGTCGGGGGCGGGCACGGCAAGCGCGAGGTCGAGGCGGTCGCGCGCGAGCACGCGCTGGCCAACGTCGTGTCGCTCCCGTACCAGCCGCTCGAAGACCTGGGCGCCTCGCTCGGGGCGGCCGACGTGCACGTCGTGTCGCTGGGCGAAAACATGGTCGGCATCATCCACCCGTGCAAGATCTACGGCGCGATGACGGTCGGCCGGCCCGTGCTGTTCCTCGGGCCGGCGACGTCGCACGTCGGCGACCTGCTGGCCGGGCACGGGATCGGGCGGCGCGTGTCGCAGGGGGACGTCGACGGGTGCGTCGCGGCCGTGCGCGAGCTGGCGGAAATGCCGGCGGGCGAACTCGCGCGGGTCGGCGCGCGGGCGATGGCGGTGTTGCGGGAATCGCTGGGGCAGGCGATGCTGTGCGGACGGGTGTGCGACGCGCTGGAGCGCGTGTACGGGCGGGCCCCGCGCCCGGTCGCGCCGGTGGCGCCACGCACGGTGGTCGGCCCGACTCCGGTCGAGAACGTGATCGTCCCTGACGAAAGGCGAGTGTCATGCGCGCGTTGATGGTCCTGCTGGCGGTGATCGGTCTCGGGGCGGTCGCGGGGTGCGAAAAGACGATCAAGGACGTGCGCGCGGACGACCACGGCGCGATCGTCGCGTCGTCGCGATGACCGTGCGCGCAGGACACCCGCTTGCGGGTTAGCGGTCCAACGGCGCTCCCCGCGGGGATACGCGCCTCTTCATGGGGGCAACGTTTTCATACGAGCTGCGCCACCTTCTCCACATGCGCCAGTAACGGTTTGACGTACTCCGTCCCGAACGCGCTCACGTGGTTGATCAGCTCGTACAGCTGATACACGCACTTGCGCTGGCGGTGGTACTCGGGGGAGAGCTTGCGCGTCTGCTGGTAAGCGCGGGTGAAGGCGGGCGTGATCGTCTGGAAGTAGTCCATGTAGGCCAGCTCGGCCTCGGCGTGCCCGTACTTGCAGTTGGGGTCGAGGAGGGCGACGACGTACCACTTTCCGTCCGCATCGGGTCGGCAGAGGATGTTGCTCGACCACGCGTCGAAGTGGAGCAGGCGGGGACGGTCGTCGTGGGCGAGCAGGTGGCCCAGGCGCTCGTGCACCCGGCCGATCGTCTTGCGGGCCTTGACGGGGATCCCGCCATGCTTCTCGCACGCGTGCCACTGCGGGTCGTACAAGTCGTGGTAGAACGCCGGCCAGTCGCCGAACTCGCACCGGTCGGCCTCGGTCAGGCGCGTGTAGCAGTCGTGCGTGCAACTGTGCAGCGCGAGCATGACCTCGGCGAGGTGGGCCTGGAGGCGGTCGTACTCGTCGGGCGTCGTCCGCGACCGCGCCGTGTGGAGGTCGACCCCGTCCACGTATTCCATCATGAGGTAGGACACCGGGTCGTCGAGCGACCCGAGCTTGGACGCGAACACGCGCGGGGCCGGCACGCCCACCTCGCGGAGCACGTTCAGCTGGTACGCCTCGGTCAGGTAGGCGCGGTTGACGCGGTGGGGGGAGACCTTGAGGACGACGGTGTCGCCGGCGGCGGTCGTGAGGCGAAGGGTGGTGTTGATCGACCCGCCGTCGAGCGGGGCGACCTCTTTTAGCTCCGCCGCCGTCCCGAGGCACTCGTGGACGATCCGGCGGAGCATGGGCCAGGAGATGTCAGAATCCTGGATCGACATGCCGTCTGACGGATTGTTACCCCGTCGCCGGGGCGGGGCAACGGAAAAGTTTCGCGGGCAGGTCAATTGTCAATTGTTAATCGTCAATTGTTCGTGGTCCGTTGTCAGTTGTTAGACTTTCGCCCATGTGGGTGGCGCGGGCGATGTCGCCGATTCTCGATCTGATTTACCCGTGGACGTGCGCGGTGTGCGGCGCGGGGTTCGAGGGGGCGGGGGAAGGCGTGGGGGCGTTGTGCCGGGGGTGTGGGGAGAAGCTCGGGGCGATTGAGCGCGAGCCCCACTGCCGGATGTGCACGCACCCCCTGCCGATGGCGGGCAGCCCCTGCCCCCAGTGCTTCGGGAAGGGGCCGGTGAACTTCTTCCGCGTGGTGAGGCTCGGGCCCTATGCCCCGCCGCTGCGCGACCTCATCGTGCAGTTGAAGTACCACAAGAAGTGGGGCATCGGCGAGGAGCTTGCCGACCGCCTGATTGCGCGCGAGGAGGTCAAGGCGGTCCTGCACGAGACCCAGGTGCTCGTCGCCGTCCCGCTGCACTGGAAGCGCCGCCTGATGCGCTGGTACAACCAGGCCGAAGTGATCGCCCGCACGCTCGGGAAGCGGTGCGGGATCAAGGTCGCCAGGCCCGTGCGGCGCGTCCGCAACACGCCGACGCAGACCCAACTCCACTCCCGCGCCCAGCGCGAGGAAAACCTGCGCGGCGCCTTCGCGCTGCGCGGCGACGGGCGCGCCATCCGCGGCAAGCACGTCACCCTGATCGACGACGTCTGGACGACCGGGGCGACGATGCAG
>DATHXE010000620.1:0-8402 GCA_035459845.1 Tepidisphaeraceae bacterium
GACGACAGCCCCGTCTCACTTCTGGCTTCTCGCTTCTGACTTCTCCCCACACATGCCCGATGCCGGACTCGAACCGGCGACTCGGCCTTGGCATAGCCGCGTGATCGTGCCCCTTCACCAATCGGGCGCTAATCGAACATCCACCTTTTAGCCGCCGGGCTTGCCCGGCGCGCCAACCGCGCTGGGAAACAAAAAACCCCGGCGACCTTCACAGGTCCCGGGGCCGGCTGATCGACTTCATCGATCCGACGCTCTATTGCGTCAACCGGCCCTGCCTCGACCCTGCGCGCCCGCGCCCTGTTCGGCGGCGTTCGCGGCGGCGTGCTGATTGGCTTGGGCGTTGGTCATCATCGATCCTCGCCGGGGTAGACGGGAGGGCGCGTGGGAGTCTGACAGGGTGCTCGTAAGAATCGGTTTCGGTTCGTGATTCCTGAGGCGCTCGGCCTATGCGAGTGCCCACGTGCACCTTCGGTGCGACCGCTAAGTACGTCTTTCGACTGCCTCGCCGTACGCGAGATTGTCGCTTAGAGGTCCTTGCCCGGCTCCTTCGGCGCACCAGGGTTCGGCGCGGGCGCCGGCGGCTGTGGCTTTTCGGGCGGTCGCACCGTGTTGCCGGGCGTGCCCCCGCCGCTCGTCGCCGACGTCGCGGCGGGGCTCGGCTTGAACCCCTGCTCGATCATCATCTTCCGCCACGCGTCGATCTGCCGCTTCTTCTGGAACTCGATGAACTCGCGTATGTCCGCCGGAACCTCGCCCTCGCGCACCATCACGTTCAGCCCCGTATCCGTCTGGAACCACCCGATCGCCCGCTCGCGCGGCTGACCGCCCGGCGCGACCGACGCGTTCCACACGTACACCTCGTCCTCGCGCACCACGTACCCCAGCCCCGTCACGCTCGAGATCACGCCCAGCGCCTCCTCAACCGTCGTCCGCTTGACGACCATCCGGATATTCCGCAATTGCGGCGGGATCGACATCACGCTGCCCGGCTCGTACGTGAATTTCACCCCGCTCCGCGCCGACAGCGCCTCGAGCACTTTCTCGACCGGCGCCCCGTCGTACTCGAGCGACACCTGCTTCCCGAGCAGCCGGGCCGTCTGGTCCTGCTTCGACAGGATCACCACGTCCCGCCCGCGCGGGAACCACGTCGCGGGCGTCTGCCCGGCGATCGCGTCGAGCGCCTCGAGCAGCGTCGCCGTCCGCCCGACCGCGACCGCCGAGTCCTGCGGCACCCGGTCGCTCGTCGAGCTCCGGTTGACGACCTGGAACGAAGACCCCGCCAACCCCGCCAACTTCTGGTCGATCGCCTCGACCACGTCTTTGAGCTTGGCCTTGTCGCCGCCCTTGAAGTCCAGCTTCGTCTTCGCCAGCGCATCCAGCAGTTGGAGTTCGGAGAGGGTCGACTTCTCGCCCAGCCGGCGCAGCGCCGGCTGGGGAGTGAGCTCGATCGCCTCGGTGCGCAAGACGAACGTGAGCCCGAGCGTACGCGTGATCGCCGTCAACGCTTCGCGCAACGTCTGGTTCTCGATCTTTGCCCGGACCTCGGTGTCCTTGCCCCACGGGAGCAGTTCCCAGACGGCCGGGTCCGCCTCGATCGGCACGCCCGTCTCCTTGGCGATGTACTGCATCGCCTCGGGGAGCGTGCCGGTGAAGTTGAGCTTCGTCTGCCGGTCGAGCGCCTGGTTGATGAGCGCGGACGACTCGGTCGGCTGGGCCGGCGCGACTGCGGGCAGGAGCGCCAGGGCGATCACGAGTAGTGGGGCGATGAGTTTCATGATGCTCCTTCTCGTACTGTCCCACCCAGCGCGGGTGCCACATTAAACAACCCAATCCGCCCCGCCTCGTAGGCAGTGCGGATTGGACACCGTCTCGTTCTCTTTGCGCCGTCGCGCCTTTGCGACGACTCCAAGCCTTTACTCGAAGAACCCCGACGGCGCCGTATCCTCCGCCACCCGCACGGGCGACGCGAACACGACCGGCGCGCGTCCGCCCAGCGCGGCGTAATCCTCGTACTCGTACGTCCGGGCGGCGTACGACTTCGACGGCCCGATCTGCACGTCCACCACCGCGGCCGCGGTCGCCTCTTCGCGCTGCGGGCCTTCGACGATCTCGACCGCAACGGGCTGCGAGGGGTTCTGCACACCGCCCCGATCGCCGCCCTGGTACATGCGGATCCCGACCGCCGCCGCGACGACTACCGCCGCCGCGATCGCCATGCGGGTGAAATTCCGCACAAACCGCCCACCGGACCCGATCCGCATCCGCTCTCGCTGCGTGGACTCGGCCGCCGCCTGCTCGCCCGCGGCCTCGGCCACGCGCCCGGAGATCGTCGTCGCCAGCGCATCCCAGTTGACCGCCGGCATCGGCGTCGACTTGAGCGCGGTGTCCAATTCCTGATCCGCCCGGGCCTCGGCCAATTCGATGTTCGAAGAGATCGTCGTCGCCAGCACGTCCCAGTTGACCTGCGGCGTCGGCCACGACTTGAGCAGCGCGTCCAGCCGCTCGTCGGCGTGCGCTTCCAACTGATCCAGCTTGGCCTGGATCTGCCGGCTCAGCTGATCCCAGTCGACCTCCGGCGCGAGCGTCGACTGCAGCATCGCGCTCAGCCGCTCCTCGGCCTGCGCCTCCGATGCGTTGATGTGCGAGGAGATCTGACTCGCCAATGCGTCCCACTTCACGGCCGGCAACGGCGCGGCCGATTTCAGCACGCGCGTAAGATCGGCGTCCTCGGCCTCGCCCGAGAGTTCGGCGTCGAGCGAGCCGGAAATGTGTCGGGCGAGCGCATCCCACCGAATCGCCGGCATCGGCCCCGCCGCGCGAATCACCGAATTCAGCTTCTGATCCGCGGCCCGCTCAGCCGGGTCGACCGTGCCCGTTACCACCGCGGAAAAATCCGCCGCCAACTCCCCCCACGCGACCGCCGTCCCCGGCATGCCCTTGAGCATCGCCGACAGCTTGCGCTCTTCGGCGAGCAGCTCACGCGCCCCCGCCTCCGAATCCAGGATCGCCTCGAGCGCGCGCGCCTCGTCCGCCGGGAGGTCTCCCTCCGCGTACCGGGCGATCGCGAACTCGAGCTGTTCGTGGTCCATGGTCGTCTCGTCCGTCAGTCGCTCAGCGACTCTGCCATCAATCTACAATACCTATTCCGCGAGCTGCTCCCGCAAAATCTCTTTCAGCTTCTTACGCCCCTGAAACACGTGCCACTTCACCGCCTCGACGCTGCATTCCAAGCTCTCGGCAACCTGCTTCTGCGGCATTTCCTCGATCGTAAACATGATGATCGCCAGCCGCTGTTTCTCCGGGAGCATGTTCAGCGCTTCCTGAAGCTTCTTGCCGAGTTCCTGGCTCTCCAGGTTGCGCACCGGATCGCCGGACTTGGCGGCCCAGTCGCTGCCCGACCCGGCGTCGCCGCCGGAGTCCGATTGCCCGAGCAGATCGTCGAGCGGCAGTTGCCGGCCCGACTTGCGCCCGCGGCGGAAGTTCAGCGACAGGTTGGAAACGATCCGCATCAACCACCCGCCGAACGCCTCAGGCTTCTGAAGCGACGGCAAGCTGGTAAACGACTTGAGAAACGCGTCCTGCGTCACCTCGAGTGCGTCCTGCGTGTTCCCCAGCAAGCGATATGAAACCGCGACCGCCTGCCGCTGATACCGAACGATCAGCTCGTCGAAGGCCGTCCGATCACCGTCCAGCGCCCTCTGCACGAGCTGCGCGTCCGCCGTGGGCGGCGCGGCCTCCCCGTTGCCCACGTCCGGGCTCGAGTCGGGAGAGGAGTGCGCCGCTTTTGGCTCCATGAGATTGGACACGGCACGAGGCCGCTGGTTAGGGGTGCGAGGCGATCCGTGCCCGGGAGTCTAACATCCGCCCCCTGCTATAGTAAGGTCGTCACTCATCAGTTTGGCGGGACATTTTCTCCGCCCAGGTTCGCAATTATCGGACTTTGGAGAGAAGCGAGCGGCAGTAGTCGCCGATATGCCGGGCCATCTCGCTCGGCGTCGGTGCCGGGTCACTCGTCAGAAGTCGAGTCATTTGCTTAACGATCGCCGAGCCGACGATCGCGCCATCCGCCTTGCCCGAGAGCTGCGCGATGTGCTCGGGCTTGGAGATGCCGAACCCGACGCAAACGGGCCGGTCCGTCAGCGAGCGGATCTGCTCCAGGTTGCGCTCAAGATCCTCCGGCAGCTTGTCCCGCTCGCCCGTGATGCCCGACAGCGACATGTAATACAGGAACCCGCTGCACATCCCGGCAATCTGCTTGCGCCGCTCCGCCGTCGTCGTCGGCGCGACGAGCAGCGTGTGCTCCAGGCCGGCCTTAGTGACCGCCTCGCAAACGTGCTGGCCCTCGGGCGGCGGGAGGTCGGGGAAGATCATCCCGTCGAACCCCGCCCGCTTGGCGTCGGCCAGGAAACGCTCGAGGCCGTAGCGGTACGGGATGCTGTAGCTCACCATCGCGACCAGCGGGATCGAGACCTTCGACCGCACCTCGCTCACGGCCTTGAACACGTCCGCCAGCTTGATGCCCTTCGCCAGCGCCGCGGTGAACGCCGCCTGAATCGTCGGCCCGTCCGCGATCGGATCCGAAAACGGGATGCCGATTTCGATCGCCGACGCCCCGGCCTCCTCCAGCGCGGGCAGCAGCGCCTGCGTCGTCGCCAGGTCGGGATAACCGGCCGGGATGAACGGCAAGAGCCCGATCTGCCCGCGGGCGCGGAGGTCGGCGAACGTCGAGGAAAGGCTGGGCATAAGACCGCGCGATCATACGACCCCCCCGGGCGCGGTCAAGGAACACCCGTCGGAGCGTATGACCCTTGTGGCGCACGCGTCTCGCGTGCTCTGAACGGCGCGATGCGCGAATCCGCGCCGTCCGGGCACGCGAGACGCGTGCACCATAACACCGTGCCCCGCGCGCATAGCCTTTACCCCGCGCTAGCGGTAACATCCCCGTCCCGATTTTCGACCGATTTTTCTCGCGCAAACACACCCACCATGAGCACCGAACTCGCCAAGGCGTTTGACCCGGCCGCCGCACAACAGCAGGCCCTCGACCTGTGGGGCCAGGCCAACGCCTACCACGCCGATCCGAGCGACCCGGGCCAGCCCTACTCGATCGTCATCCCCCCGCCCAACGTCACGGCCGCCCTGCACCTGGGTCACGCGCTCAACAATACGCTGCAGGACATTCTCACGCGTTACCACCGCATGCTCGGCGACAACACGTGCTGGCTGCCCGGCACCGACCACGCCGGCATCGCCACCCAGACCGTCGTCGAGAAGCGCGTGCTCGCCGAGGAGGGCAAGCGCCGCACCGACTTCGCGCGCGACGAGTTCGTCACCAAAATCCAGGCCTGGAAGGACGAGTACGAGGTCCGCATCACCGACCAGCTCAAGGCCATGGGCTGCTCCTGCGACTGGGACCGCCAGGCCTTCACGATGGACCCGAAGCGAGCCCGCGCCGTGCGCGAGGCCTTCTACCGCCTGTTCGCCGACGGCCTGATCTACCGCGGCAAGCGCCTGGTGAATTGGGACCCCGTGACGCAGACGGCGCTGGCGGACGACGAGGTCGAGAACGAGGAGGTCGACGGGAACTTCTACTACCTGCGGTACCCGCTGACCGACGGGAGCGGTCACATCACCGTCGCCACCACCCGCCCCGAGACGATGCTCGGCGACACCGCGGTCGCCATCAACCCCAAGGACCCGCGCGCCGCCGCGCTCAAGGGCAAGAAAGTCCTCCTCCCCATCGTCAACCGCGAGATCCCCATCGTCGAGGACGACTACGTCGTCATGCCCGTCCAGTTTGGCGGCGACCCCAAGGACGCCAAGGCCGTCCTCGCCACCGGCTTCCTCAAGGTCACCCCCGCCCACGACACCAACGACTACGAGATCGGCCAGCGGCACAACCTGCCCGTCATCAACGTCTTCTCGCCCACCGCCGGCATCTCCAAAGACCACGGCTGGCCCGCCGACGACTTCGCACGCGCCGACGAGTTCGTCACGTCCGACCTGCTGGGCCAGGACCGCTTCGAGGCCCGCACGCGTATCGTCAAATGGTTCAAGGCGAAAGGCCTGCACGAGGAGACAAAGCCCTACCGCCACAGCGTCGGCCACAGCTACCGCAGCCACGTCCCGATCGAGCCGTACTGGAGCGACCAGTGGTACTGCCGCGTCACCGACGACCGCCTCGCCGGCGCGGCGCTGCGCGCGATGAGCCCTGAGCAAAGGGAGGGCGCGGCCGGCGAGCCCGCTTCAGCGGGCGGGGCACACAGTGCGCCCGAAGGTCACCTCAAGTTCTACCCCGCGCGCTACGCCAAGACCTTCCAGACCTGGCACGAGAACATCCGCGACTGGTGCATCAGCCGCCAGCTCTGGTGGGGCCACCGCATCCCCGTCTGGTATTTCCGGGACGACACCGCCGTCGACTCCAAGTCCGATGAGGAGCTCGCCGCCCTGCTCCGCCGGCTCGTCATCCTCCGCGACACCGAGCGCGTCGCCCTGCAACACGCACCCGGCGCCGAAGCCTCCGGCAAGGCCATCGACCTCCAGCACAGCTTCGTCTGCGTCCGCGACGAATCCGACGCCGAGGCCGTCGAGCTCCTCGCCAACCTCGGCTTCGTCCAGGACCCCGACGTCCTCGACACGTGGTTCAGCTCCGGCCTCTGGCCCATGTCCACCCTCGAATGGCCCGACCGCCTCGCCGTGGGCTTAAAGAAGTCCGCCCTCAACGTCTGGAACCCGACCAGTGTCCTCTGCACCGCGCGCGAGATCATCACCCTCTGGGTCAGCCGGATGGTGATGTTCAACCTCTACTTCCTCAACCGCCTCCCGTTCCGCGACGTGTTCATCCACGCGATGATCCAGGACGGCCACGGCCAGAAGATGTCCAAGTCGCTCGGCAACGGCGTCGACCCGATGGACATCATCGGCTCCCACGGCGCCGACGCCATGCGCTTCGCCATGGCCCACATGGCCACCAACACCCAGGACGTCCGCATGCCCGTCGACCTGGTCGACCCGCACACCGGCCAGGCGTTCACCCCCAAGTACGTGACCGACTCCGCCGGCCACACCGTCGCCGCCCCGATCCAAGAAAGCCCCAAGGACCCGGCGAAGAAGATCGTCTCGTCCTACGGCTACGCGTCCGGCAAGGCCAAGCCGACGGCCGACATGCCCGTCGCCAAGAACACGAGCAGCAAGTTCGACCTGGGCCGAAACTTCTGCAACAAGCTCTGGAACGCCTCGAAGTTCGTGCTGTCGAACCTCGAGTCGGCCCCGGTCGAAGCCGCCGACGAAACCAAGTGGTCCCTCGTCGACCGCTGGATCGTCTCGCGCTTCAACCGCACCGTCGAAGAGGTCAACGCCGCGATCAAGGACTACCGCTTCGACAACTACGCCCGCGCCGCCTACGACTTCTTCTGGCGCGACTTCTGCGACTGGTACGTCGAGGCGGTCAAGCCGGCGATGAAGGACCCGGCCCGCGCCGGCCAGACCGCCTCCGTCCTCGCCGCCCTGCTCGACGGCACCCTCCGTCTCCTCCACCCCGCGACGCCCTTCATCACCGAAGTGATCTGGCAAAAGCTCAACGAAGTCCGCCCGGTCCGCGGCCTCCCCGGCCGCCTCGAATGCCCTTCAATCGGCAATGGGCAATCGGCAGTGGGCAATGACTCAGGACTCATCGCTCAGCACTCAGGACTTCTCATCCGCTCCCCCTGGCCCGCCGTCGGCTCCTTCGCCGAGGCCGCCGAGCACATCTTCCCGCGCGTCCAGGAAGTCGTGACCGCCATCCGCAACACGCGCAACCTCGCCCAGATCTCGCCCAAGCAGAAGGTGACCGTCTCCGTCACGGCCCCTGCCGAGCCCACGCGCCAGTTGTCCGAGAACCGCGAGATCATCGAGTTCCTGACCGCCAGCACCCTGTCGGCCGTCGGCCCCGACGTGACCGCCCCCGCCGGCGCGATCCGCACGACCGCCGCGGGCCTCGACGTCTTCGTCGAGACCGGCCAGCCCGTCGCGTCCGCCGGCGCAGACGCCGCCGTCAACGAGAAGCGCCGCGCCGAGCTCACCAAGCAGCGCGACACGCTTCGAGGCCGCCTCAGCAACGAGTCCTACATCGCCAAAGCTCCGCCGGCGCTCGTCCAGCAGACCCGCGACCAGCTCGCCCAAGTCGAAGCCGAACTGTCGCGCCTCGGATAGGTCACGCGCCCGCAACCTGCCGCACGCCCCGTTTAGCCGCGACCCGAAGGGCAAGCGTCAGCGCGGCCCGCAGGGGAGCGCGTCGGCGCGGCTCGCGCCACAGCACCGATCACTTGTTCGGACCGACGTCCGGCTGCACTCGCTCGATCACCGGCGGCGGCGCCTGCACCGGCGGGTCCGCCGGTCGCACGCTTACCCCGAACATCATCGCA
>DATHXE010000621.1:0-4079 GCA_035459845.1 Tepidisphaeraceae bacterium
GTATAAGCCACGCCGACTCCTGCGGAGTCGGACGCCCGCGCGGGCCGCGGGCGCGGGCGCTTCAGAGTCATGTACGAAAACAACCCGGGCGGGCCTCGCGAGAGTCCCGCCCGGGGGTTTGTTTACCCTGCTCTTCTCTGCGTCACTCGCGCTCCCACGCCGCCAGCCACGCACGGGCCTCGGCTTCGGTGGTGAAGATGTCGCACGTCAGTCCGCGGTTCGCGGCCACGAGCACGCCGATCTTCTGGGGGTGGATCACTTCGGCCCGGGCGACCAGCACCAGCCGCAGCCCCGGTTCGGCCGCTTCCGCCCACTCGACCACCGCGAGCAGCCGCTGGATGGTGTCGGGTGTCGAGACCCCGTCGAACCCGGTCGTGTCGACGAGCAGGTCTCGGGCCCGATGGCGGCGCGTGGCCGCGATGGCCGAGCGCACCAGCGCCACGGCCTGGTCGAAGGTGGCGGAACAGACTGGGCGATAGACACCGTGTCCGTCCTGCACGATGAAGCCGTCGGGATCGGATTGCCCGGCCGGCGTCAGCGAGCCTTGGGGCGGCGCCGGCGGTCGCGGCGATAGAGAGGAACGGGCAATGGCCGACGCGACGGCCCCGAGCAGGACCGTCCCGTCGCACGGCTTGCGGAGCACGTTGGCGGCGCCCCCGAGCACCGCCTTGGCGCGCATGTCGGCGTCCTCGGTGGCGGACAGGATGATCACCGGCACCGGGGGGTCGCGGTGGTGGATAACCTCCTGCAGGGCCAACCCGCTCATGCCCGGGAGGTGGAGGTCCAGGATCACGCAGTCGACCGCGGTTGCGGGGACCGCGCCGGCGGCGTCGAGGTACGCCTGGGCGTTGCCGAACCCTCGGGCTTCGTACCCGGCGGAGCGGAGCAGCCGCGCCAGGGACGTCCGCACCGAGGCGTCGTCGTCGATGACGTAGATCATGGAATCATGCCCCGGCCAAGGTTTCGGGCCGAGCCCGGTAGGCGGGGCCCGCATTCGATCAATGGGCCATTACGCGAGATCGGCCCCGAACGGTCTACTGGACTTTGGTCCTACGGAACCCTCCCTCAACGGGGGCACCCCCAGGGTCGAGGGCGCTGGTAGGGATCCGGACGGGAGCGTCAGCGTGAACGTCGCCCCGCCCGCCGGGCTGTTTTCCGCCCGGAGTCGCCCGCCGTGCTGGTCGACGATCGACCGGCAGATCGACAGCCCCATCCCCAGCCCCTCGGCCTTGGTCGTCACGAACGGCTCGAAAAGCCGGTCGATGACGTCGGCCGAGATCCCGCTTCCGCTGTCGGCAAACTCGGCCTCCACGCCCGACCCGCCTTCGACCACCCGCGTCCGCACCACGAGCCGCCGCACCAGCCGCCCCGGCTGGTCGATCGCCGCGAACGCGTTGAGCATGAGGTTCATCACGACCTGCTGAAGCTGGATCGCGTCGCCGGCGGTCGGTGGGAGGTCCGCCGCCAGGTCGAGTTCGACCGCCACCCGGTGGGCGACGCCGTCCCCGTGCACCAGCCGCTCGACCGTGCGCACCACGTCGTTGAGGTCGACCGGTTCGAACGCGGCGACCGTCGTCCCCCGCTTGAGCATCCCGCGGAGCCGCCCGATCACCTCGCTGGCGCGCGTCGCGTCGGCGGCGATGTCGGCCAGCGCCGCGCGAACTTCCGCGAGGTCGGGTGATCCGTTCGCGAGAAACCGCTGCCCCGCTCCCGCGTTGTTCAGCACCGCCGCCAGCGGCTGGCTCAGCTCGTGTGCCAGCGTCGCCGTCAGCTCGCCCAGCGTCGCCGCGCGCGACACGTGCGCCAGCTCCGTCCGCCGCTGGTGGGCGTCGGCCTCCGCGACCCGCCGCGCCGCGTCCGCCGCGCGCCGCCGCCGCAGCTGCACGAACATCGCGAAGATCAGCATCGCCTGCGTCACGATCACCGCGCACGCCCCCGCCACGTGCCACCGGTACCGCGCCCAGAACGACACGTCCGGGAACCGCACCACCGCCCCCGCCGGGAGCGCCGACTCGGCCACGCCCCACCGCTTCAACTGACGGGCGTCGAACAGGTTCAGGCTCGAACTGGCCTCGGTAACCGAAACCTGTTTCGGACGCTCGCCGCGCAGCACGCGCACAGCCGTCTCGCCTGCCCGCGTCCCATGCACCTCGAAGCTGTAGACCCAGCCCCCCACCCCGCCAAGCCCGACGTACTGGTCGAGGAACACGTAGATCGGCGCGTTCGCCCGTTCGGCGATCAGTGACATCGCCTCGTTCGGGCTGAACGTCCGCCCCGCCCCGTCCCGGAACAGGTGCAGGTACAAGACGACCGAATGCTCCGGTAGCCGCGATACCTCGTCGCGGATCGACTCCAGCGGCAGGTCGGTCAGGTTCCGAATCGTCACGCGACTCTCGAACTCGCGCAACTCCGCCCGGGCCTGCTCCGTCCAATATCGGTTGAACGGGCTCGTGCCGGCGACGAACACCACGTTGCGCGTCCCCGGATGGAGCCGCAGGGCCAACTCGAGCGTCGGCTTGAACTCCCGCTTCACCAGCACGCCCGTGACGTTGGGTCCGAGCGTCCGACCGTCCAGTTCCCGCCGGTCTATGCCGCAAAACACGACCGCCGCGCCGGGCCAGCTCGTGCCCCCGAACTTCGTCACGAAGTCGAGCGACGGCGCCATCACCGTGATGACCACGTCAATCTGCCGGCCCGCGTACTTCCGACGGAAGAACTCTCCGACCACCGCGTCGTGACCCGGCTCGTGGAACCGCGACACGTCCAGATACTCGGTGTGGACCTCCAGCCCGGACGGGATGCCCGCCTTCAGCGCGTCCTTGATGCTTTGGTCCAACAGGGCCAGTCCGGAGAAGTCCTTGTTCTCGTCGTGGAGCACGACCACGCGCCGGGGCCGCTCCGGAGTGGCTCCCCCCGCGGGCGCCGTCACCCCGATCAGCGCCCACAGCAGGACGACGGCCGGCAGGACCCGGCTTGTCACCCCCGCCCGAGCAACGAACAGTATTGACCGCATGACGCGTCCCCATTCTCCGGGCCGGATGGCCCACAAGGACTCGGCATCTTCGCCGCCCCCCCCTAACTTGGCAACGTTCGGCCGAACTGACGCCATCGACGCCATCACAACGTCGCCGCCCTTGCGAGCCTTGGACCAAGGTCTAATAGACCCGTTGCTACGCGGTATGGTCCACTGTTCTCCGAATGATCCTTCGACGTACAGGACCGATTTCCGGACGCAGTCGCGCCGCGCGCGCACGACGGCTCCTCGCCTGCGCCGCGGCCTTCATCCATCTCGCTTGCGGACCCGCCCCGGCGCCCGATGTTGAGCCCGCCCCGTACGCGCGGCCCGCCCAGCCCGAACTCTTGAAACCGATCGCGACACCGGGTTGGGCCGAACGCGTGTCCGCGGCCGACTCCAAAGTGCGCGCCGAGGCCGCCGCCGAACTCGTGACGGGCGGCGAACGGTCCCTTCCCGCGGTCAGAGCGTTGATGGCGAGCGACGACGAGCAGGTCCGCCTCGCCGGCTTCGAGATCGCCTACCGGATTGGCCCGCCGGCCGTCGGGATGCTGGCCGAGTTCCTCCGGGACGATCGCGTCGCCCAGCGGCGGCTGGCGATCGATTTCCTGATCGACCTCGCGCCCGATACCGAATCGATCCAGCCGGCGCTGCACCGGGCGCTCAGGGACCCGGACGAATCCGTCGCGCGCGACGCCGCCCGGGCGCTGGGCGCGCTCGGCCCGAAGGCGGCGCCCTCCGTTCCCGCGCTGGTCGACGCACTCGGGAGCGACGAGGAGCTCGTCCGCCTCTACGCCGCCGAGGCGCTGGCGTCCGTCGGCCCGCGCGCCGCGTCGGCGGTCGACGCGCTGATCGCCCTCCTGCGCGACCCCGCGCCGGGCGTCCGCTGGGCCGCGTGCGAGGGCCTCGCCGGCATCGGCCCGGCCGCCGCCCGCGCCGTGCCGCGCCTCATCGACGCCCTCAAGGACGACTCGCTCTACGTTCGCATCTGCGCGGCCGGCGCGCTCGGCCACATCGGCCCCGAGGCGAAACCCGCCGTCGCCGCGCTCACCGCCGCCGCCCTGTC
>DATHXE010000622.1:0-9267 GCA_035459845.1 Tepidisphaeraceae bacterium
GGAGGCTACTTTGCCCGACGTCTCGGATAGGCCACTCGACTATACTGCCGGGTTCATGGACCACGAGATGAACTTCCCCAACCCGGTGGCGCGCACCGACCTGCCGACCAAACGGCGGCGGTGGCCCAAGGTGCTGGGGGCGCTCTTCGTCCTGTTCGCGCTCACCGTCGTCTTCCTCCCGCAGATCCTCTCCACCAAGATCGGCCGGCGGCTCGTCGTCGCCTACCTCGTCAGGCAGACCGGCAGCCGCGACATCGTCCTCGAAAACTTTAAGACGAGCTGGTTCGGCGGGACCGAGATCAAGACCCTCTGGGTCAAGGACGCACTCAAGCGTCGCAACGGGTTCGAGTCGCTCAAGTGCGAGGCCTCGCTCCTGGACCTGCTCCGCGGGAACTACAAGCTCGGCGAGGCGACGGTCGTCGGGATGCACATCGACTATGTCGTCAACGACGGCCGGGGCGGCGACAGCCGGAACCTCTGGGGCTTTTCCCGGGGCCCGGACGGCGGGATGGCCGGCGGGCCGCTCCCGAAGATCTCGGGCAACATCAAGCTCGTCAACGGCCGGCTGGCACTGTGGCGCGGGTCGGTGCAGCAGCGGCTGTACGACGTGAAGTGGCAGGCCGCCGAGTTCCGCAACATCAACGGGCAGATGACGATCGGCTCGCTCGACCAGCCGTGGACGTACACCGTGACGGCCGACACGGTCGACGAGGAGGACCGGACGACCGGCCCGGTCGCGTCGGCGGGCACCGTCGACCTGGGTGCGGGCGGGCTCATGGACCCGCGGCAGATGACGCTGGACCTGACGGTCGACGTGACGCGCGTGCGGACCGGCGCGTTGGCCCCGGTGCTGCTCCCCGGCACGACGTCGGATGACGCCGCCCAACTCTTGGGGCCGTGGGTCGAAAAACTGGCCGCGCGCGTGAAGGCGGGCGGCGGGCGAGTCGTGTTCGAGCAGCTCGACGTGGACGGGTCGGTGATCAAGGTCCGCGGGCCGGTCGCGTTCGACGTATCGGGGCCGGTCACGACGCTGCTCGTCGGGACGGTGCCGGGATCGAAGCCGGTCGACGGCGCGGCCACCCCGGCGCCGGGCGCCTCGATCACGCTCGGGGTGACCAAGAGGCTCGGGACGGCGCTCGCGTACCTCAGCCCGTTCTTCCGCGACGCCGCGGGCGGCGGGACCATCTCCCTGAGTCTCGACTACCTCCGGGCCCCGCTCTCTGACAAGACGTGGCGCTCCGAGACGACCGGAAGGGGCACGTTCGCCGCCAACTTAGTTCCGCTGACCCGGCTCGACGAGATCACAGGGAACGACGCGTTCCCGAAGCACCTCGCGTCGCAAATCGCGCTGCTGACCGGCGACGAGGACAAGGTCACGCTCATGGCGGCCGAGGGGCCGTTCACGATCGCCGACGGCAAGGTCGCGGCGGCGACCAAGACGACCGTCGGGACCGTCACGATGGCGATCGAGGGCACCGCCGACCTCGAGACCACCACGATCGCCGAGACGGCGCAGGTCAACGTGCCGGCCGCGGCGGGCCCGGGGCTCGCCGGCGCGTCGTTCGCCGTCCCGGTCACCGGCGAACTGGCGGCCGTGCAGATCGGCCTGCTCGCCCCGCGCGGGCAGCTCGACAACGCGACCGTCAAGGCCCTGGGCGACCGCGTCAACCAGCAAGTCTCGCGGATGCGCGAGAAGGAAACCCAGCGCCTGATGAACAAGGCCCAGGCCGAGGTGCAATCCGTCGTGCGGCCGTTCCAGGGGTTGGAAAAGATGGCCAAGCCGGACGTTGCCGCGCCACCGAAGGACCAGGACCGGACGACCGACCTGCCGCGGTAATTTGAACGATCCGACGTCGCGACCGGCGCGCCGGGTGCCATGCCCTCGCACCGCGCCGATCGGTCATCGCTCGCGCGCAACCGTCATCGCGGTGAGTGGGCATGCCCTAGATGTTTTCGATCTCAGAACCGAGCGCCGATGGGGCATGCCCACGCGAGCCGATCGCGCCAATCTCGTGATCAAATCCGTCTGGCGGCTCGCGAGGGCATGGCACCCGAAACGGCAGTCGTCCGGCGCATCGCTTCTTGCCTTCCCCACCCCCCTTCCGTACCCTACGCCCCAACCCGCCTCCCGCGCGCCCGCGACCTGACCCACATCCCATGCTGACCCAACCGACCACCCGGGTGGAACCCGCGTCGGCGACCGACCTCCCCGCGCTCGTGTCGCTCATCGGGGAGCTCTTCGCCATTGAGAAGGATTTCAACCCCGACCCGCGCCGCCAGGAGTGCGGGCTCCGCGCGCTGCTCAACATGCGCGAGACGGCGGCGATCTACGTCGCCCGCGGGCCGACCGGCGACGTCGTCGGGATGGTCACCGCCCAACTCGTGATCTCGACCTCCGAGGGCGCGCCGTCGGCGTGGGTGGAAGACCTGGTCGTCCGGGCCGAGTACCGCCGGACCGGCGTCGCCCGCGAGCTCACCCGCCAGATCCTCGACTGGGCCCGGTCGCGCGGCGCGACCCGCGCCCAGCTCGTCTACGACCTCGACAACGACGCCGCCATCCGCTTCTACGAGCACACCGGGTGGTCGCGCACGCACCTGGGCGTGCGGCGGCAGGTGCTGTGACGCGCCCGACCGCGCGGCGCCTTCCGGGTGCCATGCCCTCGCGAGCCGCCGATCCAGTTTGATCACGGCATAGGCGCAATCGGCTCGCGTGGGCATGCCCCAGCGGCGTTTGATATCGAGATCGAGAACATCTGGGGCATGCCCACTCACCGCGACTGCGCCGCCTGCGAGAAAACGTCCACTGGCGCGGTGCGAGGGCATGGCACCCGATACGGGCCTTTACCGCAACCCACCCCCTTCCGCCCTCCCGTTCGTCGTCAGCACGTGCACCTCGTGAACGCCCCCGCGCTGGCCCGACTTGTACGTCCACACGACCTTCTTCTCCGGCGTGACCTCGAGCAGCTTCACCTCGTCCGCGCCGCCCGCGCCGTAGCTCGCGATAACCGTATTCCCGTTCGCCAGCCGCTGCGCGCCGCACGGATCCTTCAGTAGCGCCGAGCCCAGGTCGGCGTTCGTCACCCGCCAGACCTCTTTCCCGTCCTTGTCCACCTCGATCACCATGTTGCCGTGCGTGCAGTCGATGAGCGTGTTGCCGTTCTCGAGCCGGATCGCGGTGAACGGCCAACTCTCCTTCGGCTCGTCCGGCGTCTTGAACTCCCACACCGTCTTGCCCGCCTTGTCGTATTCTCGCACGACCCGGTCGAGCAGGTGCGGCACAAGGTAGTTCCCGCCCGCGAGCTTGCGGGCCATGCGCGTCTGCATGTGGAAGTTCTTCGTCTGGCATTGAAGCGGAAACTCGACCGCGACCTTCCCCTCGCGCGTGACCTCCATCAACCGCGGCTTCGGGCCCGATTCGGTGAGCAGGACGTTCCCGCCCGCCAGCGGCTGGACGGCGTCGACCTCGCTCTGCGTCCCCTTGAATTCCCACACGGTCTTCCCGACCTTGTCGACCTCGACGATCGCGCCCGCCGGGTACGCCTTCGACTTGGCCGCCGCCAGCAGCACGTTGCCGTTGGCGAGCACCCACCCGTCCCGCGTCGGGCCGTTCCAGCGCCAGGTTTCCTTGCCGTCTTCGCCGAGGATGTACGTTTGGGCGCCGGTCGCGAGGAAGGAGTGCGCGATGCCGGTAGCGGATTGCTGACCGCCCGGCGGCGCGTCGGCGGCGAGGGCGCGGAACGTGCACAGGATTCCGAGGCACATTCCGAACGCGCGATAAGTCGGCATAACACGACATAGCGGCGTGCCCGCTCCCCGTTTAGCCGCGCCCCGGAGGGCAAGCGACAGCGCCGCCCGCAGGGGAGCGCGTCGAGCGTGGTTCCGCGCCGAACACGGTTACGGATGAAGGCGTTTTCTCGGACGAAGTGTTGCCCGGGCGGGCGCTCGTTCGCAGTTCGACGCGCTCGCCTGCGGGCGGCGCTGACGCTTGCCCTCCGGGTCGCGGCTAAGCAAGGTCGTTGCGATCGCGCGGGTTACTACCCCAGCGCCGCCCCGATCCGCACCACTTCCCCCGCCAGCTCGTCCAGACGCCGGACGACCTCGGCGTCCGTCACCGCCCCGTTCGCGAACGCGTCGCGCGTCGCGTACACGAACCGCGGAACCACCACGCACCGGTGGTCCAGCATCAACCAGTTCGCCGCCTGCATCACTGCCATGTAGCTCCCCGGCCCCCCCGCCGAGCACGCGAACCCGACCACCTTCCCCTCCCACGCCTTGTCCGTCAGCTCGATGAAGTTCTTCAGGCCCGCGTTGACCGTGTAGTTGTAGATCGGCGTGCAGACGACGATGCCCGTCGCCGCCGACACGCGGCCCGCGAGCGCCTTGGTCGTCTCGTCCTGATAACAATTCGCCCCGTCGCACCACGGCATCGTCACGCCGGCCAGGTCGAGCAGGTCGGCGGCCTGCCCGAGCTGTGCGATCGCGCCCGCGACGTGCCGGGCCATGAGCAGCGCCGAGCTGTCCGGGCGCAGGTTGGAACTGACGACGAGGTACGCCATGGACCAAGCATATACCGTCAATGGCGCGTCGGTGCGAGACAACGGAAGTTAGCTGCAACGCAACGCGTTGCTCACGCGCTGACCTGAGACCGGGCGCTACTGCGCCCGGACACGAATTGTACGAGCGGCGCATCAGCAGGTCGTTGACCTGCAGCGATCTGATCTCCGCGCTCAACTCAGCACCGGCACCGGCGTCCGCGACGGTTCGTGCAGCTCGCGGTAATGCGTTAAATGCGCCTTCGCTGACGCATCCCAGGAGAAGCGCGAACTCAGCGCCAATCCCGCCGCGCGCAAATGGTCGTACACCGCGGCGTCCGTCACCCACGTCATCGCCCCGGCAATCGCGCCCGCGTCCTGCGGGTCGACCAGGATCGCGTCCGACCGGTCCAAATATTCGATGAACGGCGGGGCCGCGGGCGCGATCACCGGCGTCCCGCACGCCATCGCCTCCAGCACCGCAAGCCCGAACCCCTCCTTGGCCGACGGGAACACCAGCGCGTCCGCCAGACGAAAAACGGACGGCATCGCGCCGTCCGGAAGGGTGCCCGCGAGGATGACCGATCGCCGGGTTTGCTCGTCGGCCCCGGCCAGCACCTGCTCGAACTGCTGGCGGTACGCCGAGTGATCGAGCAGGCTCGCGCCGCCCGCTATCAGGAGCTGCGCGTGCGGGAACTCCGCCCGCACCGCTAGGAATGCCTCGAGCGTCTTGACCGTGTTCTTCCGCGGCTCGACGCCGCCTAGCGCGAGAAACACCGGCCCGGCCCCGAGGCCCAGGCGCGCGCGCCACATTTCGTCTTCCGGCGAGCGCGTCGCCGCGAACCGCGCCGCGCTCACGCCGCTGGGCACGACCGCCGCGTCCACCCCGTACGTCTGCATCAGCTTCCGCTGCCACAGCTTGCTCACGCACAAACACCGCCCGGCCGACACGACGGACCGGTCCTGACACGCGACGAGGTAGGAGTCGTCCAGATCGTCGAGGTGGTGGACCGTGCGTAGGAAGCTCGGGATCACCCCGCGCGCCACGAGCACGGCCAGCGCGTTGGCGCTGATCCCGTCCTGCGCGTGGTACACGTCGAACTCGGGCGCGTGCTGCTCGAGGAAGTCGATGTACGCCGCGATCCGCGTGCGGTGCACGTCGGCGACGGACCCGGAGCCCGGCGGCGTCGGCACGAGCCGCACGTGACACCGCACGTCGCGGAAGAAGCCCTTCCCGGTCGCGTCGGGCGCGTGGACGGTCACGTCGTGACCGAGGTCGGTCAGCGCCTCGGCCAAGTCGAGGGCGTAGACAACCCCCCCGCGCGGCTGGGTCGAATGGGTGAACAGCGCGACGCGCAACGGGCGGGTGTAGGGCATGGCGAAACGACGGGTAGGCGACGACCCGGGTGTGAGCGAGACCCGGATCACACCGGCCGGCGAGGACTGCTGCAAAAACAGGATCGAAACGACGGAGGAAGGCTGGTGCGGCGTCAAAGTGCAAACGTTGTGCCGGTTCGGTCCGGTAACGCGCCGCACGCGGTTTCCCGTGATTCTTCAAGAATTCCCAGCATCCGTCAGAACTCGCGCGTTCGATTTAGCGCGCTATGCCTACGCACTCGCCCCCCGAGAGTCCACGAATTGTGCAACGCCGCTTCCGGGAGCGCGGAGCCGATGGTCGCCCGTCGGCTGGCGCGGAGGTTGCGAAATCGAGCGCGGAAAACGAAGCACGCCAGTCCGCGCGCGCCGATTCAGTCTCAGTTAGGGATACCAGCGGACGCGACCACAACTTTTCTAACAAATGCGATGTTTCTTGATTGCCTCGTAGGGGAAAACCCATCAGGATTCGCGACTCGGGTCCGCCGCGCCCCGAGAAAACGAGGTCCCGTGGGTTGGTCGCCGGCTCGGGACAGCCGGCGGTTGCCGGGACGTGCACGGAGGTGTCGCATGTCTGTGGTGGTCATCGTCGAACCGTCCGCCCTCGAACGCGAAGCCCTGGAGATGAAGCTGCGGAGGGAGGGGTACGACACGCTGTCGACGCAGAACGGGCGCGACGCGATCGCCCTCCTGCCCGAGGCGATTCCTGATGTGATTTTGCTCGACGCGTCCACCCCGTGGCAGCACGGCGCGGAGGCCAGCGCCCGCCCGGCGTCGGGCCTGGACACGCTCGAGCGCATGCGCCACGACCCGCGCTGGCGGTCGATCCCCGTCGTCGTGCTCGGCGACGCCGCCGACCCGAGCGACCTGCGCCGCGCCGCCGACCTGCACGCCGCCGACTTCCTCCTCAAGTCCGGCCTGACGTGGGCGGACCTGCTGTCGCGCGTCCGCTATTACGCGGGCCCGCACGCGAGCCCGGCATCGTATCACGCGCGCCCTCACGGCGCGATGGAGCACACGTCTCGCTTCAGCCGGGGCGGCCCGGACGACGACGACGACGACGCGCGCCCGCCGACGAACTGATCGCCGCGGACGGGCGACTATCCCCTGGTCGCGAGAGGGTTGGGCATCCGGTCGAATGCGTGCCGGACGGGCATGCGCGCGCTCCGCGACGCGATTCACACAAGGATCTGGCCCGTCGCCGGAGGCTCCGTCTCGGGCATCGGGTTGGACTGCGCCCGAGACGTTTCCCAGATAGCTTCGCGCGTTCAATTCCGATACGGGCGTGATCATTTCGAATTTGCGCCGCGAAGGCACCAAACGCATTGGACATCCGAAATGTGTGTACCCTTTTGAAAGTGGGGGGTCACTGCCCATTTGGGGGATATCGCGCGCACCGGTGGTTGGTTAGCCGGGCGTGCGGAGGCGCGAGGGGCATGGGACGCGCCGGGCCGATGGTCTCAGGACGGACTCGGGAGATTCATGCCGGCAGCCGCTGCAGCGCTCGGGTGCGTGGTATTGCTGATCGAAGACGACCGCGTGAGCCGCGAGGCCCTGGCGGGGATCTTGCGCGTCAAGAAGTTCCAGGTCGAGGCCGCCGCGACGCTCGGGGAAGCGCTCGAGCGCCTGGAAGCCGGCCTGCCGGACGCGGTCCTCCTCGACCTCATGCTCCCGGACGGGAACGGGCTGGACGTGCTCAAGCGGGTCAAGACGGGCGGCGGCGACGTTCCGGTCGCGGTCATCAGCGGGTCGGCCGAGCAGATGATCGACCAGGCCATCGCCCTCGGGGCAGACGAGGTCTTCCGCAAACCCCTGAGCGCGACGAAAGTCCTTGCGTGGCTCGCGCGGGCGTGAGCCCGCCGCGTGCGTCCTCCAGATCAGGACTGAAACGTGCGCGCCCCCATGCCGCTTGCGGCTTCGCACTCCCCAAATACCGACGTGCACGTTCCCCCCTCGACGCGTCTCACTTATCCCGCGGCTTGAGCACGCCCGGCGCGGTCATCACCGCCGGTGACACCTTCAGCGCGAGAAACGCGACCCGCGGCGTCGACTTGTTCGCCAGCGGCGCCCAGATCGGCTCGCGGTGCACCGGCAGGCTCTCGGCGAAGTGCTTGTGGAGGTAGTTGTCCTGCCCCGCGGCGGCGGGCTGGAGGTTCGTCATGCCCGCGGGCAGGTACCACGCGAGGGGGTCGCGCGGCGTATAAGCCGCCCACGTGCGCGGGTCGGTCACGATCACCTTGCCGTTGTCGAGTTTGATCACCGCCGCGAACCCGCGCTCGTACTGAACGTTCTGGCACCGGACGGTGATCACGTCGCCGGTCAAGAGCGTGATGGGGCGCTCGACCAGCTTCTCGCGCCCGTCGGCGAACCGGCGGCCGTTGACGTAGAGGATGAACGAGTCGTCGCCGTTCGCGTACAGCGTGCCCTTGAGCGCGCCGGGCGTCCCATCCCGCGCGGCGGGCGGCTCGAGGTGGGCGGCGTCGAGGAAGCACTCGGGCGTCACCTTGCACGCGAGGTACGCCACCTTCCCCTTGCCGTCGCCCGTCCACAACGACTCCTGGTCCGCTTGGAAGGCGTCGGCGAACCGGCCGAGCAGGTGACGGTCGTGCGTGACCGACGCGGGTACGGCCTCGGTAATCCCGGCCGGGTCGGCCCACTTCGCCTCGTCGCGCGGGCGGTAGCTCGCCCACGTCGTGTGGTGCGTGATCAGGACGAACCCGGCGTCGAGCCGGATCGCGCACATGAACCCGCTCTCGTACTCCTGGTTCGACACGCGGGCGGTGATCACGTCGCCCAGCGCGAGCGACACCGGGCGGGACACGACCTTGTTCCCCTCGGACTGCGCGACCGGCTGGCCGTTGATGCACAGTTCGAACTTGTCGTCGCCGGAGACGAACACCGTCCCGTCGTACTTGCGGCCCGGGCGCGGGCGCTCGCCGGGCTTGGCGGCCGCCGGCGTGCCGGCGGGCGGGTTCGTCGTGCCCCCGGCGACGGATCCGGCCGGCGCGGCGAACTCCGCCAGGCGCTTGTCGATCATCGCCCGGGTCAGCCCGACCGCCCCGGGCTTGGCCGCGGTGTACCACGTCGCGGCGCGGGCGCGGAACGCCTGCCGGGCCGCACTGGCGGGCGGCTCCTTCTCGCCCACGGCCCACCACGCGCCGGCCACGTCCACCTGCGCGTCGACGGCCGTCGGGTTTGCCAGATCCTTCACCGCGGCGGCCTTGATCGTCTTGTCGGCCCCGCGCGCCAGCGCCGGGAGGGCCAATCCCCAGTTGCCCCGGCTGACCGCCTGGAAGCGGCCGACCGCGAGGTTGGCGTCGGCGTCGGCGGGGTCGGCCTTGAGCTTGTCCTGGGCGGCGCT
>DATHXE010000623.1:0-18290 GCA_035459845.1 Tepidisphaeraceae bacterium
CGCGAGGCGGAGTACGTCGCGGGGTACATCGGGGACGCGCCCAAGGCGGGGAAGCCGCAACTGCCGGCGCCCAGCGCGACGGACGGCGACATCGTCTGGCACTTCGACATGTACAACGAGTTGGGCGTCTACCCGCACTACCAGACCGCCAGCTCCCCCCTGCTCGTCGGCGACAAACTGTTCGTCTGCACGTCCAACTCGCGCGACTGGACGAACCACGTCCCCGCCCCGCACGCGCCGACGCTGATTTGCCTGGACGCCAAGACCGGTAAGCTGCTGGGCGTCGAGAAGTCGGGCATCTCCGAGCGGACGCTGCACTCGAACTGGTCCAGCCCCGCGTACGGGAAGGTCGGCGACCGGGAGATGGTGATCTTCGGCGGTGGCGACGGCTGGTGCTACGCGTTCGACCCCAACCCCGTTCCCGGGCCGGACGGCACGCCGATCCTCAAGGAGATCTGGCGGTTCGACGCGAACCCCAAGGCGTACCGCGCGAAGAAGTACGGCGCGACCGACGGGCCTAGCGAGATCGTCGCCACGCCCGTGATCCTGGACGGCCGCGTGTACGTCTGCACCGGCCAAAACCCGGAGAACGGCGACGGCAACGGCGCGCTCACGTGCGTCGACGCCAGCAAGACCGGCGACATCACCGAGACGGGCAGGGTCTGGCAGTTCACGAAGATTGGCCGGTCGCTCTCCACGCCGGCGATTTTGCCGGAGCAGAAGCTGCTGTTCATCTCGGACTATGCGGGGTACCTGTTCTGCCTGAACCTCGACACCGGCGAGCAGCACTGGAAGCACGACACGGAGGGCCGGATCTGGGGCTCGTCCGTGGTCGCGGGGACGAATCTCTACATCGGTAACGAGACCGGCAACCTCCTGTGCCTGGCGGCCTCGAAGGAAAAGAAGGTGCTCGGCACGTCGGCGTTCGACGGGCCGCTGTTCTCGACGGTCGTGCCGGCGAACGGGGCGCTGATCGTGGCGTCGGAGAAGTTTCTCTACTCCGTCGGTGGAAAGTAGGGCACGCTTCAGCGTGCGCAACGAACACCCACGCGCTCCTTCCCGCACACCGTCATCCTGAGCGCAGCGAAGGATCTAGCCGCGAACGATGCGGAGCGTCTGCCTACCCAATTGTCCGGCCGACAGCATCGACGAGCCCCCGAAGCGCCGGCCAGATCCTTCGGAGTACCTCAGGATGACGGTCGTTCGCCATTCAACGCTGATTGCCAACACCATGAAGCACGCCTTTCTCCTCCTCCTGCTCGCCCCCACCCTCCTCCTCGCCGGCGGCCCCGCCGGGTCGTACTCCGAGGACTTCGAGAAGACCCCCGACGGCAAGCCGCCGGAGTCGATCCTGATCCTCTCGGGCGAATACGCGATCAAGAAGGACGGCAACAACGCCTTCATCGAGCTCGCCGCCGACCCGCTCGACACGCAGGGGTTCATGGCCGGTCCCGACGCGTTCGTCACCGGCACGGTCTCGGCGCGCATTCACGCGATCAGCACCGGCAAGCGCTTCCCCGAGTTCGGCATCGGCGCGGGCGGGCCGGCGGGCTACAAGCTGATCCTCATGCCGGCCGCGAAGCAGCTCATGATCGTGAAAAACGAGCAGGTGCTCGCCAAGGCGCCGTGCGACTGGACGACCGGCACTTGGACGCGCTTCAAGCTCGCGATCACGAAGCTCGACAGCGGCAAGGCAAAGATCGAAGGCAAGGCCTGGCCTGACGGGAAGGACGAACCCGCTGCGGCCCAGGCGTCGTACGACGCCCCCGAGATGCCCAACCTCGGCCGCCCGACGTTCTGGTCGACGCCGTACTCGGGTCAGCCGACGCGGTTTGACGATTTGAGCGCCGTCTCGGGGAAGTGATTCTGCCATAGGGTGGGCACTGCCCACCGGCGTCCGGCGTGACCCGTACGACCTGATCCCCCCCGCGTTCGCGACCCGCGCAATCGGTGGGCAGTGCCCGCCCTACGAGTTGCCGCACGATCCGATTCCGCAGGCTGCGGCGTGGACGTTGACTAATCCTCCCGCACCAACCGCAACCCCACGAACGGCCCCGTCGACAGCCACGACACGCCCTTGGGCTCCTGCGGGTCGTCCTGCCACTTCTTCAGGGAGTGTTCCTCGCGCCGGCCGGCGTGGACGTCGGCCGCCTCGTCCTGATAGTGACCGCCGGCGATGCACGGCTTCTGTCCGCCGTCGCGCGTGACCCACTCCCCGACGTTGCCGAGCATGTCGTGCAGGCCCCAGGCGTTGGCGGGCTTGGCGCCGACCAGGTGCGGCTGCTCTTCGGAGTTGTTGGCAAACCAGGCGGTCTTGGCCAGCTCGACCGCGCCCGTCTTCCCGGCGGCGCCGGCCCGGCCCGCCTGGCAGGCCCACTGCCACTCGGCGTCGGTGGGCAGCCGGTACTTCTTGCCGGTGCGCTCGCTCACCCATTTACAGAACCGCCCGGCCTCCTTGAACGTGATGCTGCCGGCGGGCATCCCCTCCTTGCCCCAGTTGCGCGTCGGCGGCATGTACGGGACGCTCGGGCGCGTCTTGGCGTCCTGCTTCGCGTCGGCCGCCTCCATCTTCGACATGTCGACGGCCGTGTAGTACGGCTCGTACAGGTCCCACGTCACCTCGGTCACGCCCATCCAGACCGGCTTGACGTCGACCGCGCGCTCCGTGCCGTCGGCGTCCTTGAGCGTGACCCTCCCGCCCGGGAGCTTGACGAGTTTGAAATCGACGGGCGTGAACCCGGGCCCTTTGACGACCTCCGTCGCCACCTCGGGCTTGTCCGCCGCGCCCGCCGCGGGGCCGCCGAGAAATCCGACCACCACCGCGAGTGCGATCCGATTCGCGATATTCATCGCATTCTCCACAAATACAATAAACTGGGAAACAAAGCGGGACGCGATGCGAATTGCACACAGAGCACAACCGACACCGCGTCCCGCGCGCGAACGACTGACTGCTGACTCAGCTCACTTGTCTTCCATCACCAGGCGCAGCCCGATGTGCCCGCCGTCCGAGAGCCACGACTTGCTCTTGGGCACCTGCGGGTCGCGCTTCTGCCAGTTCTTCGTGTACTCCTCGCGCGCCGCCGACCCCACGGCGTCCGCCTCGTCCTGGAACGACCCGCCCGCGACCACGCCCGCGCCGCCGCCCGCGCGCGTCACCCACTCGGCCACGTTCCCGAACACGTCGTAAAAGCCCCACCCGTTCGGTTTCTTGTTCGCGACGGCGTGGGTCCGCTCCTCCGAGTTGTTCGTGTACCAGGCGACCTCGTCCAGTTCCTTCGCCGACAGCTTCGACGGCGCCCCGCCGGCCCGGGCCATGTACTCCCACTCGCCCTCGGTCGGCAGGCGGAACTTCTTCCCCGGCACCTGCGTCCCCAGCCACGTGCAGAACCGGTCGGCCTCGATCTGGTGGACGCTGCCCGCCGGCCACCCGTACCGGCCCCACGTGCGGTCCGGGTTCTCGTACGGCTTGCTCGGCCGGCTCTTCTCGGCGATCTGCTTCTCGGCCTCCTTGGGCGCGAGGTCCTTGGCCATGTAGTAGATCTCGTACACGTCCCACGTGATCTCGGTGCGCGAGATCCAGATCGGCTTCACCTCGGCCGTCTGCTCCTTGCCCTCGGCGTCCTTGAACGTGACCTTGCCCGCGGGCACCTTGAGGAACTCGGTCTCCGTGGTGCACAGCGGCACCTTCACCTTGGTGGCCTCGATGCCCGCGGGCGGCGCCGGCAGCGTCTTGAGCGCTTCTTCAGCTCCCGCCAGCACGCCCAACCCGAGCACCACCGATCCGACCGCCGACCGCAACGTCCACGAAACCGACTTCATTCGATGACTCCTGTAAAACGTCCGACACGGGACACGTACGCCCCGCCTGTTTTAACGCAAATCGCCCGTTCCCCCCAGTGCGGTTCGCCCATTCTACGCCAATCGCAGTAGTGCGTTGGACGCGGACGTTCAATTCCACACGGATTTCCCGATACGAACTCGCCCCGCGCGCAAATCCGGACGTAGTCTCGTTCGCCAACTTCGTTCGGGATCGCTTCGGGTCACGCAGGCCGCGCGCCGCCGTTCAATCTTCCATCACCACGCGGAACCCCACGTGAAACCCGTTGCAGATCCACCACGGGCTCTTGGGCTGCTGCGGGTCGTCCTTCTGCCACGCCCGCTTGTACGCCTCGCGCGCGGCCGGGCTCACCCCGTCCGCCGCGTCCGCAAACGACCCGCCCGCCGCCCGTGCGCCGTCGACCGTCGCGCCGCGCCCGCCCGGCGCGTTGCCGAGCGTCACCCACTCCGCCACGTTCCCCAGCGTGTCGTACAGCCCCCACGCGTTCGCCCGCCGCCGGCCCACGTCGTGCGCCGCCTCGGTATTCCCTGCAAACCACGCGACCGCGCCCAGCCCCTTCTCATCCCGCGGCGTCGGCTCCGCGCCGCCCGCGCGGGCCGCATGCTCCCACTCGGCCTCGGTCGGCAGCCGGAACTTCCGCCCCGTCTTCTTCGTCAGCCAGTCGCAGAACCCCTGGGCCGATCGGATGTGCACCCCGCACGCCGGGCCGTCGTCGCTCTCGCGGTGCGGCAGGCTGTAAGGCCGGCTCGGGCGGCTGTCCGCCTCGTCGTTCGCGCGCCGCTGCTCGTCCGTCAGGTCCGACCGCTGGTAGTACGGCGTGTAGTCGCGCCACCGCACCTCGAACTTGCCGACCCACAACCCCTTCACCTCGTGCTCCTGCTCTTTCCCGTCCTCGCCCTTGAGCTTCACCTTTCCGCCGGGCACCTTGACCAGCTCGACGTACGTGTCGAACGCCCCGGGCACGGCGACGCGCGTCGTCGGCAGCTTCGCCGACGCGTCACCCTTGCCCGCAGCGGGCGCGTCCCCCGCCCCGAGTCGCACACACCCGACGAACAACCCGACGCCGACCGCCACGCCCATTACCCGCGACCGCGTAATCAACATGACCGGCCTCCGTGAACGAGTTGCCGTGCTTTACGCCAATCGCGGTGACCCGTTGGAAGCCGGCCCTCATTTCACCCCGGATTTCCCGATACGGATGCGCCGAGCGCGCGAATCGGGAAGACTTCTCGACGCCGCCGCGGCCGCGAAATGAAAAACCCACGGTGCGAACACCGTGGGCTTTCGATTCACTCGAGATTTCGCTGACGCAACCGGATCAGTCCTCGCGCACCACGCGCACCCCGATGTGCGCCCCGTTGCTCATCCAGCTCTTGCCCTTCGGGTCCTGCGGGTCGTCCTTCTGCCACTTCGCGTCGTACTCGGCCTGCGCGTCGGCGTGCACGTCGGCCGCGTCGTCCTGGAAGCTCCCGCCCATCGCGACCAGCGTCCCGTCCTCGCGGACGCACCACTCGGCCACGTTCCCGAGCATGTCGTGCAGGCCCCACGCGTTGGCCTTCTTCTT
Organism: Tepidisphaeraceae bacterium; assembly: GCA_035459845.1. GTDB lineage: Bacteria > Planctomycetota > Phycisphaerae > Tepidisphaerales > Tepidisphaeraceae > DASPKW01. Next base: position 5,406 of record DATHXE010000623.1, read on the forward strand.
GCCCGTCTCCATGGGCTGGTTGCCCTGGGCGCCCTCGGCGTTGTCCACGAACCACGCGACCTCTTTCAGGTCCGCCGCTTTGAGCTTCTCGCCCTTCCCGCCCGCCTTCGCCGCCGCCGTCCACTCGGCGACGGTCGGCAGGCGGTACTTCTTCTTGGTCACCTTCGAAAGCCACTTCACGTACTTCTCGGCCTCGGCCGACATCAGCGAGCCCGCCGGCCAGCCGTTGTGACCGAACCCGCGGTCCGGCGGCGCGTACGGCTTGCTCGGGCGGTTTTCCGCGTCGAACCCGGCCTTCTGCTGGTCGGCCGACAGGTCCAGCTTCTGCCAGAAGATGTCGAACTCGTCCCAGCGCGTCTCGAGCTTGCCGATCCAGACGCTCTTGACCTCGACCTCTTTGTCCTTGCCGTCCTTGTCCTTGATCGTGACCTTGCCGGCCGGGATCTTGACCAGGTCGAACGTGACCGTGCTGTTGGGGATCGTGATCGACTCGGTCGTGGTCGCCGGCTTCTCGTCCGCCAGCGCCGCGCCGCCGATCACGGTCGCCGCCACCACGCCCAAAATGCTCGTCAGCTTCAACTTACGCATGTATGCTCGCTATCCTTTGCAAAGAAACCCGCGTCGCGACCCGGCCGACGCCAGCAACATCCGCTCGGCGTGACCGCTACGACCGCAATCTCATGCCAGTACATCGCACCCGGCTCACCGTTGTCTATACCCTGCTATCGGGCCTCGCCGGGGCACTCATCCTGTCGGCCTGCGATTCTACCAAATCCCCGCCCCACGCAACCACCCAAGCGGCCACCGGCCCGGCCACCACTACTACCGCCCCGGCCCTCGAGCGGTTCGAATACGCCCAGATCCACATGGGCATGCGGTGCCGGCTGGTGGTGTACGCCACGAACGAGGACGTGGCAGTGGCGGCGTGCCGGGCTGCGTTCGCCCGCATCGCCGAGATCGACCGCGTCGCGTCCGACTACCTGCTTGCGTCCGAGCTCAACCATGTCTGTAAGACGGCCACCACGCAACCAGTGAAGGTGTCGGACGATTTGTGGGCCTTGCTGATCGAGGCGCGGAAGATCTCCGAACTCACCGGTGGCGCGTTCGACATCACCGTCGGCCCTTACTCCCAACTTTGGCGCAAGGCCCGGAAAGAGAAAGTCCTGCCGACCCAAGATGCGCTCGCCGCCGCTCGGCCTTTGGTGGGTTATGAGAAGGTGCAGCTCGACCCCGCCAACCGCACCGTCCGCCTGACCGTGCCCGGGATGAAACTGGACCTGGGCGGGATCGCCAAGGGTTACGCCGGCGACGGCGCGATCGCCACCCTCCGCGCGCACGGCATCACGTCGGCCCTGTTCGAGTGCGGGGGCGACATCGTCCTGGCCGGCCCGCCCCCGGGCAAGCCCGGCTGGTCCGTCTCCATCGTCGACCCCGGCGACACCGCCCCCCGGTCCCTCGACCTCCACGACTGCGCCGTCTCCACCTCCGGCGACACCATGCAGTTCGTCGACATCGACGGCGTTCGCTACTCCCATGTCGTCGACCCCCGCACCGGCGTCGGCGTCACCACCCGCGCCATGGGTACCGTCGTCGCCCCCAAGGGCCTCTGGTCCGACCCCCTCTCCAAGTGCGTTTACCTCGTCGACGAAGCCAAACGCGACGAGTTGCTCAAACACTTTCCAGGCACGAAGGCGTACGTGCGCCGGTTGAAGTAAGCGGCGTCGCAATTGTCATTGGGACGCCCAATGTGAAGACGAACGCGGCGCTCCGAGTGGAGCGCCGCGTTCTGTTTTCAATCGGCAATCGGCAATCGGCAATGGGCAATGGGCAATGGGCAATGCGATCAGTTCCCCGTCCCCATGAACCGGTCCTTGTTCTCCGCTTCTTCCTTTTTCGCGGCTTCCCACGCGACCCGCGTGTAGAGCACGCCGCGGTGCTCCCATAATTCGGTCGTGCCCGAGCCCTTTTCGAGCTTGATCTTCTGGAGCGTGTTGAACGACTTGTCGGAACCGGTCGTCACGCTCAGGCCCGTGAGCGCGCTGCCGCCCGGCACCACCAGGTCGGTGAGGACGGCCCCGTCGAACTCCGCGCCGAGGGTGAACTGGACGGTCTTGTACCCGTCCTTGCGCACCTCGACGTTATGCGTTTCCCGCCGCTTGAGCGTCAGCTCGCCCGGCGTGGTGACCTTGTCCTTGCCGTCCACGACGACCTCGGCCCCGCTCGGGTCGGTCTCGAACTTCACCTTCTGCGAGTCGCCGCGGAGCGTCGCGCACCCCGACCCCGCCACGAGCAACACCGCCGCCGCCAGCCAAGTCCCGAAGCGCATAAGTCGAAGCTCCCGTTAAACCCCTACTGCCCGCATTATCGTCACTCGGGCTGCCTCACATAAGCCCCGCCTGCGCCCGCGACAGGGGCGGGTTCAATGCGTTTCAAATCGCCACACAGGGCACCAAGAACAGAGTGGCGAGCGATCGCCTCATTCTCCATGCCCTTTTCAGGCCAGCGCGCGATCCACACCTCTGCTCCTCCTCCGGTGTCTCTGTGAGCTCTGTGGCGATTTGACCGCCGATCTCTCAAGATGGTCCCGCTCGTGCGACACCTCCGATCCATTACGCTCCACGTTCTCCGGGCACTTTCGCTGCTCCTGCTGATCGCCTGCGCCACCTTGTGGGTGCGCAGCAAGTCGGGCTACGAGAGCTACAGCCTCCGCGTCCGCGACGTTCCCGACGCCCGCTTCTACTGGCTCAACGTCGCCGACGGGCAGGCGCGGCTGTTCACCGACCACTACATGGTCCCGGCGGATGTCAAAGTCACCGGTTGGCGGGTGCCGATGCTCGCCCCGGACGCGCCGCGGTTCAAACTGGCGCGGTTCCCGTTCGACGCCAACCCCGGCCGCCGGCCCGCCCCCGTACCGCTCCGCGAGCAGTTCGGTTCCTCCGCCGAAGACCTCTCGGAACTGTTCGGCGGCGGTGTCAAACTGACCCGTACCGGCGTCAACTTCCCCCTCTGGGCCCCGGCGATCGTGTTCGCCATCCTGCCCGCGCTGGGTGTGGTCAAGCTGATCCGATGGTACCGGAGACGGCGGACGACTCCGGGGCACTGCCGCGCGTGTGGGTACGACCTTCGAGCGACGCCCGACCGTTGCCCGGAGTGCGGAAATGCCTCGTATGGTGGGCACTGCCCACCGCTCGCAAACACCGTCGAAAGCCGCGGCGCTTCACCCCGCGCTCGCCCCGACCCCGCGCGCCGCGTTCTCCTTCCGCCTCAGCTGCCCGCACGCCGCGTCGATGTCGCGGCCGCGGCTCTTGCGGACGTGGGCGTTCACGCCAGCCCGCCGGAGGATCTCCTGGAACGCCACCACGTCCGCGGACTTGGGCCGCTTGAACGGCATCCCCTCGACCTCGTTGTAGCGGATCAGGTTGACGTTCGCGCGCATCGTCTGGCACACCCGCGCGAGCTGTTTCGCGTGCTCCGGGCGGTCGTTCACGCCCGCCAGCAGAATGTACTCGAGCGTGATCTCCCGTCCCGTCTTGTCGAAGTAGAACCGCGCGGCGTCCAGGATGTCCGGCAGCGCAAAGTGGTTCGCCCACGGGATCAGTTGCTTCCGCAGCGGCTCGGTCGGGGCGTGCAGGGAGATCGCCAGGTTGATCGGCAGGTCCTCGCCCGCCAGCTCGCGCATCTTCGGCGGCACACCCACAGTCGAGATCGTGATCTTCCGCGCCCCAATGTTGAACCCCTCGGCCTCGTGCAGGATGCGGATCGCCTTCATCACGCTGGCGTAGTTCGACATCGGCTCGCCCATGCCCATGAAGACGACGTTGGAGATGCGGTCGAGCGTGGACTGCTTGGAACTGTTCGCGGGCGCGGTGCCCGCCTTCGTTCCCCCCTTTATTCCCGCCCGCTGAAGCGGGCTCGCCGAGGGCGGGCGCTGTGCCGCACCCTCATCCTTCATCCTTCCTCCTTCATCCTTCTTTCCCTCCGACATGAGCACGTTCAGCCACCAGATCTGCTCGACGATCTGCCCCGCGGTCAGGTTTCCCTTGACGCCCCCGATGCCGCTGGCGCAGAACGTGCACCCGACCGGGCACCCGACCTGCGACGACACGCACGCCGTCCGCCGATCCCCATCCGGGATCATCACGCACTCGGCCTGGGCCACGACCCGTGCGGCCGCGGTCGGCGTCGTACCTAAAACCTGTAGACCGACCCGGCCCCCCTGCTCGGCCAACGGCTCGGACGGAGCCAAGCCCTCCCCGGCCCTTTCATCCTTCAATCTTCCGCCTTCATCCTTCTCCGCCGCCTCCCACGTCAGCAGCAACTTCCGCGTCCCGTCCTCGCTGAGCGAGTTCCGCGTGACCGTCGCCGACCCGAACGTCACCCGGTCGGCGAGCGTCGTCCTGTCGCCCTTGGACAGATTGGTCATGTTCGCCGGGTCGCCGACGTACCGCCCGTACACCCATTCGCGCACCTGTCGCGCGCGGAATTTCGGCCAGCCCCAGCGGGCTGCCACGGCATCAAACTCAGCCGCGGACAGGTCGAAAAAGTGAACTTTGGGCTCTACGGGTCCAGTGCTCGGCATACAATCTCTACGTCAAAACCGCGGCGCGGGCTCGCAAATTGCTACTGTCGTGTGTCGTACATCAGGGAAGGAGCCTCCCGCCCTCGGCAGGGCCTTCCCGTCATCGTATCGCGGCGCGATCGAAATCCGTCATCGCGCGTTTGAGTTTCCGACGCGGGGAGCCACCGCCCCTACCCCGCCGCTGTGGAATGACCGTTGACCTCGCCGAGGGAAACGGGTTTGCTACAGAGGTGTAATGAGCGTCACACCGACCAACCATGAGCGATCGCTAAGCCCCGACGCGCCCGAGCCCGGGAACGGTCGGGCCACGCACTTCGTAACACCCGGTGCGACGGCGGCCGCCCCGCCGCCCGCACCGAACGGTGGTTCGTCCCGCCACGCGAATCGAATCCCCGGCGATCCGCCGGACGAAACGTTGCTCGCCAATTACCGCGGGGGCGACCGCAAGTCGTTCGCCCAGCTCGTCGAGCGGTACCAGCGTGAGTTGTTCCACTTCCTCGTCCGCTTCCTGGGCGACCGCGCCGCCGCTGAGGACATTTTTCAGGAGACGTTCCTCCAGGTCCATCAGTCGGCCGACCAGTTCGACCTGACCCGCCGGTTCCGCCCTTGGCTCTTTACGATCGCCGCCAACAAGGCCCGCGATCTGATGCGCTCGAACGCCCGCCGGCCCACCAACCCGCTGCAGGCCAGCATTGGTGGCGGCTCCGACGAGGGCGAGGGCGGCACGTTCATCGACCTGATGGAGGCCGCCGAGCCCCTGCCCGGCGAGGCCATGGAGCGCGAGGAGCTCCAGCGCTTGGTGCAGGCGACCGTGGAGGGAATGCCCGAGCATCTGCGGGAGATCCTGCTGCTCTCCTACTTCCACCAGTTCCCGTATAAGGAAATCAGTGACATCCTTGCCATCCCGCTCGGGACGGTGAAATCACGTCTCCACGCCGCAGTAGCTTACTTTGCCGACCGCTGGAAGAACCGACAGCGGCGAACCCGCGGGGGGTAGTCCGACGTAGGACCATTCAGGCGGCGAGTCAATCGGTTTTCGGACTTCCGAAGTTCTGAAGTGACCCGTCGCCACCACGTCTGACGTGTGCCGTCCCGTAAGGCCCGCAACACTCGACGGATTCCCGGCTCAGCCTTTGCGGCCGGGCTCCGGTGAAATCTGTTGCCAAGCGTGCGGCGGCACGATATGTCTAGGGGTAGGCAATGACCGGCCGCCGACGATGGTGTCGACAGCCACAGAAGGAATTCGGGACAACTCATGAGCGCCAAACTCACCAACGATGACCGTTGCGTCGTAGACCTCCTCCTCGATCGGCCGACGCAAACCGGCGGTCACCTCCCGACGACCTGTTTCACCACCGCCCCCAGCGCCCACCTCGAACAGCGGCTTGCCAGGGTCGAGCAACTCCTTCACTCGCTCGACGCGTTCGTCGCGGCCGAGCCTTCGAATGATTTGCTCGCCCGCACCCTCGCCCGCTGCCAGGCCAGCGACGTGATGGCCAACACGCCCGCCGCCATCCGCGAGTCCGTCGCCGCCCGTCACCACGCGTAAGACGCAAAACGCAAGACGGGGAACAGCGCCCATTCCGCGCGCCCGCCGACTCACATCGGTCGGACTAATCCCCGAAGCGCCTCGATCAAGCGTCCCACGTCCGCGTCGGAGTGCGCCGCCGACACGGTCACGCGTAGCCGGCTTCCGCCGCGCGGCACCGTGGGTGGTCTGACCGCCGGCGCTAACAACCCCACCGCCAGCAGTTGGTCCGCCGCCGCCAGTGCCGCCGCTTCATCCCCAAGGATAACGGGCACGATCGGCGAATCTCCGGCGGGCACGTCGAATCCCATCCGCCCGATCTCCGCGCGCACGTGTCGCGACACCTCGCGCACCCGCGCCTGCGGGCCGGGCTCGTCGGCCATGACCGCGATCGCCTCGGTCGCCCAGGCCGCCGTCGCCGGGGTCACGTGGGTCGAGTAGACGTACGCCCGCCCGTGGTTCAGCACCGCCGCGCAGAAATTGGCGGAGGCGCAGATCGCCCCGCCCGCCGACCCGATCGCCTTGCTCAGGGTGACGACCGTCACGTCGACCGCGTGGCCGAGCGATAGCTCGGCCGCATAGCCGGCGCCGGCGGGACCATACACGCCGCTCCCGTGGGCCTCATCCAGCACCAGCACGAACCCGAACCGGCGCTTGAGATCGGCTAGCCCGCGGAGGTCGGCCGCGTCCCCGTCCATGCTGAAGATCGACTCGGTCAACACGACCTGCAACTGCCCTTCGGGCGCCTCGGCCAGCAGTCGCTCCAGTTTGGCGAGCGTGTTATGCGGGTAGACGCGCATCTCGGCCCCCGTCGCACGGGCGGCGTCGATCAGGCTCGCGTGGGCGAGTTTGTCGACTAGGAATCGAATGCCACCCCCCTGCTGGCCGATCGCCGCCAACGTCTGGACTACCGCGAGGTTGGCCTGGTAACCGCTGGGGAGCAGGAGCGCGGCCTCGGTGCCCTTCCATCGCGCCAGGGCGTCCTGGGCGGCCGCGTGAACGTGGGTGTGACCCGTGATCAGCCCCGCGGCGCCAGCGCCCCCGCCTGCGGCTTGCACGGCCGCTGTCGCCGCGGCGATCAATCGCGGGTGGTGGGTCAAGCCCAGGTAGTTGTTGGAAGCGAAGTTAACGACCTCACGGCCGTCGCCGAGCCTCGCGCGCGTCGGCGAGAGCGGCGCGACGACGCGCTGCCGGCGCAGCAGGTTTTCCCGCTCGCGGCCCGCGAGGTCGGCAGCGATGAGTTGTTCGAGGTCGGGAGAGATAAGCGTGGACGGCTCTGGGGATTACGGGTCAGTCGCGCGGACGGTGCCGGCGCCAACCGACCCCACCATACGTCAGCAACGCGTTGCGTTGCAGCTAACCGAGTTCGAGGTGCCGCTTACGCCTGCCCGGAGTTGGACTTCGGGGCGGCGGGCGTCTCATCGAGATCCTGATCGTCGTCGTGGTCTTCGGCGTCCGACATGTCGTCGATGTCGCCGGCCTCGTCGTCGATCGCCACGCCGGTCATCCCGGCAAGCTTGGCCTTCATCAGCCGGCCCACCTTGAACTTGACAGTGCGCTTTTCCGGCACTTCGACCGGTTCGAGCGTCTTGGGGTTCTGGGCCTTGCGGGCCTTGCGGACCTTGGTCTCGAAGACGCCGAAGTCCCGGAACTCCAGGCGGTTTCCCTTCCCGAGTTCGTTGATGATCTCGTCGAGGAACTGCTGGACGACCTTCTTGACCTGCACGCGACGGTGGTTGGTGCCGTCGGCGATGCGGTCGATCAGCTCTTTCTTCGTGATGGTTGCCATAAGTGTCCTCGGACCCGCGTTGCAAGATGCGTAGGACAACGGACTTAACTTACTTAGTAAACGTGAAGGGGGCTCGACAGTCAAGGGAAATTATCGCGCTTTTGGGAAAACTGCGCGCGGGGTAAGTTGATCCGGGCGCAATGCTTACCGTGCGGTTTTTGGCGGATTTTCGGGGCAAAACCGCGGTTTTGACGTGTCGGAGGCCGTTCGCTGGCGGCTAACTGAGGAGGACGTAACGCCTTAGCTAGCGGTACGAGACCCCAATCTTCTGCGTGATCGCCTGCCGGTCAAACCGGTCCTGCCGAAGGCCGCCGAACCCGCGCACGCCCCACGACGGGGCGCGGTCGCGCTGGTGATCGTCCTGGTAGAGCCAGTAGTGGGTGATGTTGAACTCTTCGAACCCGGCGTAGGCGGTGGCCTGTCGCTCGTCACGCGGGATGTCGATCGGCCCCTCGGCGGCGACGAAAGGCGGGTCGATCATGAGCGACGCGGCCACCGCGCCGCCGTCGTCGACCTGCGCGACCGGCCATACCGGTGGCGGCGTCGGAGCCGACGAACACCCGACGAGCGTTACGACCGACAGGAGGAGTGTTCCCCGAAGCATAAGTCACCCGCAGCGAGGGAGATGCCAGAACAGGGACATCTTAACCCGGGACTGAGCGCCGTGCCTGGGAATCCGGCGCAAGCGACAGGTTATCGGGTGGGATTATGCGGGCTGACGCGAGTGGACGGGGGAAACTTGAAACGTAGCGGCTTGGGCACCTCTGGTGCCCATGTCTTCACGGCAGCGGCACCTGGCTCGGGGAGCGGAGGTACGCGATCAGGTTGAGCATCTCGGTCTTCGACAGCGGCAGGAGCAGGCCCTCGGGCATCATGGACAGTTCCGACTTCTTGATCGTGTCGATTTCCTTCCGCTCGACGCGGGTGTTGGTCGACTCGGTCACGATCGTGACCGACTCGGCGTCCTCCTGCGTCAGGATGCCGGAGATCACGTCATTGTCCTTCAGGTAGACGTTGGTGACCTGGTAGTCCTTGGGGATGACGGCGGACGGGTCGACAATGTTGACCATCAGGTAGTCGATGTCGGTGCGGTTCGAACCAGTGATGTCGGGGCCGACCTTGCCGCCCTCGCCGAAGAGCGTGTGGCACTGCTGGCAGGTCTTGGCGAAGATCGCGCGGCCGGCTTTGGGGTCGGCCTTGGCGAGGGCCTCGGGGGCGAGCATGCGCTTGTACTGGGCGACTTGGTCGAGCTTGGCCTGCGGGGTCGTGCGGGCGACGCCCCACGTGGCCGTCACGAACGCGTCGATGTCCTTGTCTTCGTGGTTGCGGAGCTGGCGGACGGTGTACGCCGTCAGGTCCTTCGGGGGCACCTTGTTGGCCTTGATCGCGTCGACGAGTTGCCTCGCGTAGCCCTTCTTGAACGACAGGAGGTTGAGCGCGGCGCGCTGGGCGTCGGCGTCGAGTCCCTTGTACGCGTCGAACAGCGCGGCCGACGTCCTGGCGTCTTCGGGGAGCGTGCCCAGGCCTTTGATCGCGGACTCGGCGACGCCTGGGGCTTTGTCGGCAAGGAGCGACTGGAACAGCGGCGCGAGCGAGGCATCCGGCTTGGCGAGTAGCGACTCGATCGCCTTCACGCGCTCGGCGGGCGCGGCCTTGGCGTCGGCAGCGGTCTTCTTGAACGCGTCGAGCGACGAGACGTCTCCGAACGCCGCCGACAGCTTCGCCGCGATCGTCTTGACCTCCGCGTTCGGACTGGCGGCGAGCTTCGGGCTGAGCTGCGCCCACCCGGCGGGCATCTTGACGTTCTTCTTCCCCTCGAGCGCCGCCGCGAGCCCGCGGAGCATGTCGGCCTGCGCGGCCGGGTCGTCGGTCGACGCGATCACGGTCACGAGCAGGTCGAGGTTGTCGTCATTGTCGGCGGCGCGCGCCGGGAACGCGAAAACGACGACCGCGAGGAGGGCGACGGCGAGTTTCATGGTGGATTTGATGCGGGAGGCGGACGGAAAAGTCAAAGGGGCGCGGGGTCTGAGGGAGCTCGGCGGCATATGGCGGGACGCAGCGAGGTCCGGGAGGAGCTGGATGCCCGACGTGGCTTCTGGTTTACGGGCTCGAGAGCCGTTCTACGATCGCGTTCCAGACGTCGAGAAGACCTTGACGAGCTGCCCATCCCTCGATGTAGGCTCGATCGATCGAGGGCCCGGTCACGCTCAGCATCGACGTGATGTCGCGTAGATGTTTTTCGGATGCCCCCTCCTGGTAGAACCGCATCTTGGCGATGATCACATCTTCGGGCCTCGCCGTATAGGCGGGCAGCCCGGGGACGATTTCTCGCCGCTGGCGACGAGAGAATTCCGACCGCGCGAAGTCGTCGTCCTTCGGAACGATGAAGTCGATCTTCTGCGCGGACGTCGTGTCCAGGACGTTGAACTGCGATCGGTTTCGGAGGGCCCACAGGGCGGCTTCTCGCTCCGCATAAAAGTCCGGCTCGGGGAACGCCGCGACCAACGCGTCCACCAATTCGAGTCGCAGGTCGATCACGATGTCGATGTCGTGAGTCAGTCTGGGCTCGCCGTACGACCCGCTCGCGTACGACCCGACCACCATGTAGCCGATGCGCAATCGTTCGAGCGCCTCGATCGCGAGTCGCAGCAGCTCAATCTGCTCCACGGCTCATCCTCCGGTTGACCTCGGTCCTGACCCGGGCGTCGTCCCATTCGGGGAACTGGTGACGAAGGCCCGACTCGAGCAGAAGCCGCATGGTTCGGTTGCATTCCGAAATCATGGCGACACGTTCCGCAGGAGTGCGCCGGCGCAACACCTCCGCCACGCGAGGATCGATGACCTCGATGCGCTTGGGATCAGGAACTCGGTGGCTCGTCGATCGCATGTCCTGACGATTCTACAGGTCCGATCCGCAATTCGCTCGGTCGTTGGATGAAATGCGGCCACCGCTCGGAATCCCTTCCTGCCCAAATATCGGGTGCGAACCCGCTTCGTGCGTAAGAGGCGCCGTCGTGCGACAAGCCGCTGGGCTCACTTGGAATACGAAAAGGCCCGCGACTCTCATCGCGGGCCTCGTCGTTCTGCGATCACAAACCTATTTGTTCTGCTCCGGCGTCTTGGGCGCGTCCTTCGCCCCGCCCTCTTCGGGAAGGGCCCAGTGCTCGCGGACCATCTTGAAGAAGAGGTCTTTGCCGTCGGCGCGCTTCTCGGCGAGGTCGAGGTAGCCCAGGGCCTGGCGCTCGTGGCCGGTGTTGTAGGCGACGTACGCCAGCAGGAACGCCGGCATCGGCTTCGTGTCCTTGTTGGCGATGTCCTTGAGGTCGGCGACGACCTTGCCCAGGCGCTCTTCGCCGAGCATGCCGGTCAGGTCGTACTGCCCGAGGAGCAGGGCCTTGTCGGTCATGAACGCCTGGCGAATGTGGGCGTCGGCCCGCTGGAAGAAGCCGGCGCCGAGCTCGGCGTTCGCCCGGCCGAGCCAGATCATCGGGTTGTTCGGGGCGACGGTCTCGGCGGCCTCGTACTGGTCGAGGGCGGACGCGAACTTGCCCTCCTTCATCAGGCCCTCGGCCTTCTTCATTACCGACTGCAGGCCCTCGGCCTTTACGCCGCCCGACAAGTTGGCGACCTTCACCGGCTGGGGCTTCTTTTTCTTGATCGGGTCCTCGGGCGTGACGTCGGGCTTGACCGGCGGGGGCACGACCGGGTTGACGTCGTTCACGCCGGGCTTGGCCTTGGCGGCGAGCGCCTTGGCCTTGGCCTCGGCGGCCTGCTTGGTGCGCAGCTGGTCGTTGAACTCGCGGGCGAAGTCGGTGTCGGTCTTCTTGCGGTCCGTGTAGTACTGGTCGAGCCGCTTGCTCATCTCGGAGTACTGGGCGTTGGTCTTGCGGGCGTTGCCCAGGACGAACTGGCGCATGCCCTGGTCGGTGCCCAGGCCGCCGGACATCGGGCGGTTGACGATGCCCTGGCCCATCGGCTTGTTGACGAGCGACGGGTCGGCGGGCGAGTCGAACGACTGGCCGAGCGGCTGGGCGTTGAGCGAGTCCTGGGCGCGGACCGGCTTGCCGTCGGGGCCGAGCGGGCGCTCGCCGTTGAGGGTCTTGTCGAGCTCCTCGCGCATCCGCTGGACTTCGCGGGGGTCGATCTGGGCGCGGTTGAACGCGTTGCCGTTCCGGCTGAGGAGGTTCTCGAGGAACATCCGGTCGGCGGGGTCCTGCGGGTTCCACTCGCGGACGCCGTAGAGCGCCGAACCGGTGATCACCCCGAGTTGGGTGCCGCCCGGCGTGAGCGTGCCGCGGGTCATGAACTGCCCGCCGTTGACGTTGGGGGAGATCGGCTGGTTGAGATCGACGACGCCGAGTCGCTGGTCTTCGACGCCGCGCGGCTGACCGGCCGGGGGCGGCGGGACGTATCCCCTGTTCTGGGTGCTCACGAAACCCGGGGGTGCCTGGACGGTCGACGATTGGCCGTAGTACAGGGTCGGCTGGTTGGGCGGGAGCTCGCGCGTATATGCCGACGGGATGCCGGCCGAGTTCTTGATGAAGTTATCGCTGGTGCTGCCGGCGGTCTGTCCGCGAAACGCGTAGGGATCGGTGTACGGGACATTGCCCTGGAACGACCGGCCCGCGGTGACGTTGCCGGTGACATAGGCGTTGCCGGTCTGGCCGACCCAGTTGCCCGTGTTGACCTGTTGCTGGGTGTAGTAGTTCTGATTGAGCTGGCCGTTGCGCCCGCCGCTGCCGACGCGGTTGCTGGCGTCGTTGCTGCGGCTGGTGTCGATCTGACCTTGCGCGGACGCGATGGCGGGCAGGGCCATGGCGACGGCGCCGGCGAGCAAACGAAGGGCGCGGGCGGATGCGGTTCGACGGCGGGGGTGGTTCATGATCGGTGGCCTCCGGATGGCCGGTAAGTGGCAAGCCTCTGCGGACTTATCGGCTCGGTCAGGGATTATACACAGGCGGGCCGGGGAAATTTGGTGAAAAATCGGGG
>DATHXE010000624.1:0-3998 GCA_035459845.1 Tepidisphaeraceae bacterium
GTGACCTCGGGACCGAAGTTGTTGGCGCCCGTCTCGGACAGGCCGGGGCGGACGGTCGTCAGGACGCCGGGGATCCCGCCGGTCGTCGGGCCGCCCTGGTAGTGGAAGTAGATCGGGGCGTCGGCCTGCGGGTTGGCGAGGGCGGCGGGGAGGCCGGTCTTGTTGGCGCGGCCGTCGGCGTTGGACTGCCCGCCCTGGAGGAAGACACGGATGACGTCCGCGCCGGCGGTGGCGGGAACGAGGAGGGCGAGCGCGCCGCACAGGGTGGCGATGGGTGACTTCACGAAATGCCTTGGCGAGGGGGAGGGCGGCGGATCAGCGGACGGCGGCACGACGCCGGCGGCCCATCACGAGCGGGGCGGCGAGGGCGGCGAGGAGGAGTCCGGTCGGCTCGGGGACGGCCTCGATGCGCACGCCGTTGATCGTGGCGAACGTGGTCGAGCTCGCACGGACGGTAATGTGGCCGGTCGAGTCGGACTCGATCGTGGCGGTGACGGAGTAGGTCTCGTTACCGGTGTAGGTCGACGGGGAGACGATCGACCCGAGGGCGGTCGTCCGGCCGGCGGTCACGTCGGTGAGCGTGGTCGTCTTGGTCGAGTTGGGGTCGACGGCGTAGATCGTGACGGCATAGCTCGTCAGCGCGTCGAGGCCGTCGTACTGCACGTAGGTCGAGAGGGCCGAGTTGTTCGAGTAGACGAAGTCGCGGTAGAGGTCGGCGTAGGTAAACCCGCCGGAGTCGACGGGGGTGGCGCGGGTGTTGAACGCGACGATGTTCGCGGACGAGTTGAGGTCGCCGTTGGCGTCGACGTCGGGCGTGCTGGCGACGCGAATCGTCACCGACCCGGAGGCGACGGCGGCCGTGGAATAGCTCTTGGTGGGCAGGACGTTGTTCGCGGCGTTGCCCCCGCCGGCGAAGGCGGTGAAGTCCGGGGACTCGTTCGGGCTCGCGTTCGTGTTGAAGTCGACGCTGAGGAACGGCGCGGCGGCGGCGGGCGACGCCAGTCCGAGCGCCAGCGCGCCCCACGCCACGCGCGAACGAATACCCCGCACCGCCCGGCCGGTCGAATCGAGTGGGTCTTGCATAAAACGGTCCTACCCAGGGTTCCGAGGCCCGCGCGGAAACGACGTGACGGGCCGGGGAGATGCTCGCCCTCCACCGGGCGCGAGGCTCCGTGAATGTCTTACTACGCTCCCGAACGATCATTGCGTCCGATGGGCGTAAAAATATAGCACGGTCCGGCGAGGTGCGCAACATTGCGAAGGGGCGGCGCGAAAGTGGGGGCTTTATGTGGGATGACGCGTCCGGAGGCGTCCGGTGGCATGGGTACGGCCGTGAGGCCTTATCCGCGTCTTTTCCGATCTGCGCACAACGCGCTCGCCTGCGGGCGGCGCTGTCGCTTGCCCTGCGGGTCGCGGCTAAACGGGGTTATCGCTTCAGGACCTCGAGCGCGCGCTCGTGCGAGGCGCGTGCGGCATCGACGGGGTCCGTTTGCGGCGGGAGGGACTGGATCTGCCAGACTTGGTCGTCCGACAGGCGCTCGCCGGGTTTGAGTTCTCGGAAGGGGCCGAGGAGTTCGAGCTCCGTGTAGTGGGCGACGTTCCGCGGCGACGCGTAGAGCTCGGCCTGCATGCCTTTGTCCGGGTACGTCGCGCCTTCGGCGAGCTTGTGGGATTGCACGAGCAGCGCCCGCCCCTTTGGCGTTTCGAACACGGCGGCGGCGTAGCCGTTCTGGCCGGTCGGTTTGATCCCGACCTTTCGACCCTTCGTGTCGTGCCGCGTAATCGAGACTTGGCCGGGTATGGCGGTGACGTTGCCCTCGAAGCTGCCCATGTCGGCGAACGTGCCATCGGGCGTCGGAAGGAACGCGAACGCGGGGTCGTTCACCTGCATGACGGTCCAGACGCACATGGGCACGGGCGGGCCCTGGGTCTTGGCGATCCACTGGCGGACGTGCACCAGCGGGCGCACCGGGTCGAGGCGGAACTCGCGGACGGCGTGGGCCCCGAAGCGGGCGTCGTGCGGGAGCGTCAGGCGGACGCCGTCGGGCAACAGTTCGGCCTTCGACGGCCCGCCGTCCCACGGCCATGGCGGCGGCCAGTCGAAACCGATGCCCGTGAACTTGCCGAACAGGTTCTGCTGCGTGGGCCAGAGCTTTTCTCCGCCGACGTTTTGCCAGTCGCGCGGGTCGGCGGGGAAGGTCCGGCCGGCGAGCTTGGGGTTTTCCCAGAGGAGGTTGGGCCCCCCTGCCGGTCCGAAGTGCATGACACGCGAGACGGCGGGGACGACGACGAGTTCACACGCGCCGTTGCGGAGACGGACGGCGTCGGGCCAGTTGTTGTAGGTAATGCGCTCGACGGCGACGGGCGGGGGTTGGGGCGTGCAGGCGAAGGAGAGGGTGGTCAAGAGCGCGACGAGGGCGATTGGGCGCCGGTGGGGCATGACGGGGGAGTGTACCCTCGGCGCGATGATCGGGGGGCGGGTCGTTCATCGCAGTTACTTCCGTCGGCGGACGATAAGCAGCGCGGAGAAGTACGGCACCGCGATCATGACGACGAACATCGCCGCTTCGAGGTATTCCCCTACCGGCGCGAGCAAGAGCAGCGGCCAGCCGACGCCCAGCGCCAGCGCGAGCCATGGCGAGGTCGTCGCGGCACCCGAGTCGAACTGACCCAGTCGTGTCCGCATCCCGATGCCGGCGCTGCCGGCGCCCCAGAGCAGCGCGAGCGGCGAGCCGATGACGCACGCCATCGCCTCCGGCCCTTCGGGCGGCGTGAGGATGAACCGCGCGTAGAACACGACGGCGAGCCCGAGCAATGCTCCGGCGGCGTAACACCACTGGGGCGCGCGGAGCGGGTCGGGCATTCGGACCGATGGGGTCTGATAGGCGAGGATGGGCGGGGGGGCGTCGGACAAGCGATGCGCAGTATGCACCGGCGCCCGTCAGTAGCTCAACATTCCGATGTTGTGGAAGAGCGCGGGAACTTGCGCTGGCGATTCATTGCGCATCGGGTGCCACGGCCACGCGCCGGATCGCTCACGAAGTAGAAGGCGGGTGGTCGCGTGGCCGTGCTTTCGGGCGAATGGCATGGCACCCGAGGCGCGTCGCGCGAGATGACGGTCGATCGGGCGTTCGAGGGTCGCTCCTCAACATCGGAACGTTGAGCTACTTCAGTCCGTGACCACCGCCCGCCGGTGCAACTCGCCGGACTTGCCGGTGCGGATGGTGACGTCGACGTGGTGGGCGGTGGTACCGGCGGGGGGCGGGGTAAGGGTGAAGGTGATCGCTGACGCGCTCGCCTTGCGGTCGATCGTCCAGAACGGCGGGGCGACGAGCTCGACGTCATTGGCGACGGTACCGGGCCGCAGTTCGACCGTCAGCGTGACCGGCTGGCCGCCCTTGGCGGACTTGGGGAACTGGGTCACGCGGGCCGCGGCACCCGCGAGCGAGGCGGGCAGCTCGGCCGGCTGCGGCTCGTCGTACAGGAGCAACAGCGGCTCTTCGGTTGCCGTCAGGGTGATGGTCGAGTCGGGGGCGGTCGGGGTGAGGGTTCGGCGGACGCCGTCGATCCGGACGACTTCCACCGTTCTGACGCCGGGCAAGGGGATCGCCACATCGTGCGACCCGCGGTCGGCCCAGACGGCCTGAAGCGCCTTGCCCTGACCGTCGCGGAACAGGTGGGCGCGGATTACGGTCTTCTCATCGCCCGCCGCCGGGTACTCGCGTTCGCCGACGAACTTCTTGTTCGCGACCGCGTTGATCACGTTGTAGTACGAGACGGCGTCCAGCTTGGGGCAGTAGCGGTTGAACCGCGAGTCGAACAAATTGTGCGACTGGCCCGAGCTGCCCTCGTTCTTGCCCTCGGGGTCGGGGTAGAGGGTGCAGAACCAGGAGACGCTCTTACCGCCCTCGGCGAAGAAGCTGATCAGCTTGCGCGGCACCTCGGCGGCGACGACGTGCCGCGGGATGCCCTGGCTGTTCAGGCCAAGCTCCGTCGAC
>DATHXE010000625.1:0-2101 GCA_035459845.1 Tepidisphaeraceae bacterium
GAGCCCCCCACCCTCCGGCCGACCCCGGCCGCCGAAACCGCCCCCGTCCCCCACCCCGGCGACGCCGCCGACGACCCCGCCGTCTGGCTCCACCCCGCCGACCCCGCCAAATCCCTCATCCTCGGCACCGACAAGCAGGGCGGCCTGATCGCCTACGATCTGGCGGGAAAACCACTCCAAACCGTCGGCCCGCGCTCCCGCCCCAACAACGTGGACGTCCTCTACGACGTCCCGGTCGAGGGCGGCCGCACCGCCGACATCGCGGTCGCCACCACCCGCGGCGAGCCCGTCGGCGTCGTCTGCTGGGCCATCGACCCCCAAACCCGCGCCCTCCGCGACGTCACCGCGGGCGGCGTCATCCGCGTGCTGGCCGGCGAGGAACCTTACGGCCTGTGCACGTACCACTCGGCCCGCACCGGCAAGACCTATTTCTTCGCCAACGACAAGACCGGCCGCGTCGAGCAGTACGCGATCGCGCCCGCCGCGGGCGGCACGCTCACCGCGACCAGGGTGCGCACGCTCAAGCTCGCCTCGATCGTCGAGGGCTGCGTCGCCGACGACGAGTACGGCACGCTCTTCGTTTCCGAAGAGCGCAAGGGCATCTGGCGATTCTCCGCCGAGCCCGACGGCGCGGCCACCGGCGCCCTGATCGCCAGGGTCGGCGAGAACGGCCTTCGCGCCGACGTCGAGGGCCTGGCGATCTACCCCGCCGGCAAGGGCGCCGGCTACCTGATCGCCTCCAGCCAGGGCAACCACACGTACAAGGTCTACGCCCGCACGCCCGACCACGCCTTCGTCGCCACGATCGACCCCGCCGCGTCGGCCGCCGTCGGCAAACCCCGCGACACCGACGGCATCGCCGTCGCGCCCTTCCCCCTCGGCCCGCAATTCCCCAAGGGCGTCTTCATCGCCCAGGACGGACTGAACGGGCGCAAGAAGCAGAACTTCAAGCTGTTCCGGTGGGAAGACGTCGCCGGCGAGACGCTCACCGTCGACCCGGCGAGCTACGACCCGCGCAAGCCGGCGCGGCGGGATTGACCTATCCCCTCTCTGACCTACCTGGCTCGCACCCGCGCGGGAACCTTGTTTAGCCGCGACCCGCAGGGCAAGCGTCAGCGCCGCCCGCAGGGGAGCGCGCCGGACCGCGAAGAGGCGATGCACGAGCCCGACTTGAACGTCTGAAACGATTACCCGACTCAGACGCGGACTTCCGAGAACAACGCGCCCGCCACCGACCCCCGCTCCTTCTTCTCCTCCGATTCCACCCTCGCCAGGCGCGGCGCCGCCGCGAATTGCCCCAACCCCGCAGCCCGCGACCGCGACTCCCGGGGCCAGTCCGGCGTCGCGCCCGGCGCGGCCACAGTCTCGCGCTCCACACCACCCCCGTCCGAGATACGCGGCCCCCGCCGCCCGTACCGAATCACCGCCCCCGCCGCAAACCGCGACACCGGTTTTGAAGCCACATCCGGCGAAACGTGCGAACGCACCGACCCGGTCGTGACAGGCTCCGGCGTCGCCAGCGGGTTAGCCACCGGCGGAGTCTGCGGCGGCGTCGGCGGCGCCTCGACCATCACCACATCGACCACCGGCCCAGGTTCCGTGGCCACCGGTCCCACGACCGTCTCCGTCGTCCCCCGGCCCTCCCCTTCCGACGCGTCCGGTCCATCAGTCACGGGCACGATCGATTCAGACGACTCCAGCGCAGCCACATCGGCCTCCCCATCCGCGGCCACGTCCGCCACTCCCGCCCCGCCGCCGTCGCCCGCCGCCGGCAAGTCCCCCGCCGGCGGCGCGGGCAACTCGGTCCCGTACATGTTCGACAGGATCACCAGGTCGTTCAGCCCGACCTCGCCGTTCCCGTCGAAATCCGCATCCGCCCAAGTTTGGCCGGTGAGCTTGCCGTAGTTGTTGGAGAGGGAAACCAGGTCGTTAAGATCGACCCGGCGATTCCCGTCGGCGTCGCCGCGGAGAACGAAAAAGTCGAACGAATATGCGGCCGCCAGTGCGTTGCCGGCGGCGTCGGTGACGGAGCCGGCAACCAACGTCGCGCGGTGGTCGCCGTCCGGGAGGTCGACTGAGAACCCGAAGGTGGCGACGTTGA
>DATHXE010000626.1:0-3022 GCA_035459845.1 Tepidisphaeraceae bacterium
CACGCCAGGCCCGCCTTGGCGCGCTTCGGCGCGGTCAGGGCCGACACGTCGCGATCGCCGATCGTCACGCGCCCGGCCGACGACTTGAGCACGCCCATGACGGCCTTGATCAGCGTCGTCTTGCCCACCCCGTTCCGGCCGATCACGCACGTGACCTGCCCGGAGTGCATCTTCATCGACACGTGCCGGACGGCCTGCACGGCGCCGTAGGAGACGGAAAGGTCGGTTACGTGGAGCATTCCGCCCCCTCCCGAGTGAATGACGGACGGCCGGCGAATGACGAATGACCAAACTCGAATGACGAATCAATGACGAAGGACGAATGACCAATGACCAAACGGGACGCCCGGGCGTCGGTGGCCCGTGTCGTCATTCGAGACTTCGGTATTCGGATTTGATTCGCCATTCGAGTTTCGACCTTCGTCATTCTCCCGCCCCCGCGTTACCGACCCAAATAAGCCTCAATAACCCCCGGGTCTTTCTGCACCTGCTCCAGCGACCCGTCGGCGAGCACCTTGCCGTTGTCCAGCACGGTCACGCGCGAGTTGAGCCGCCGCACGAACTCCATGTCGTGCTCGATCACGATGATCGTGTGATTCCCCTTGAGCTCATTAAGCAGCTCGGCCGTCAGCTCGGTTTCCTTGTCCGTCAGCCCCGCCGCCGGCTCGTCGACCAGCAACAGCTTGGGCCCGGCGACGATCAGCATCGAGATCTCGAGCCACTGGCGCTGGCCGTGGCTCAGAAACTTCGCCTGCCGGTGCGCCACGTCCGCCAGGTGCACCCGGCTCAGAATGGACATGATCCGCTCGCGCTCGGCGGGCGTCTCACGGCTCCAGAGGTTGCGGATCGCCCCCGCCCGACCCGGGAGCGCCAGTTCCATGTTCTCGTACACGGTCAGGCTGTCGAACACGGTCGGCGTCTGAAATTTCCGCCCGACGCCTCGCTTGGAAATCTCCACGTCCCGCATCGCCGTCGTCTCGGCGAGGTCGAAGAACACGCGCCCGCTCTTGACCTTCGTCTTCCCGCTGATCACGTCGCAGAGCGTCGTCTTTCCGGCCCCGTTCGGGCCGATCACGACGCGCAGCTCATTGTAGTGGACCGCGAACTCCTTGATGTCGAGCGCGCGGAACCCGTCGAACTCGACGACGACCTCTTTCATGTAAACGATGTTGCTGCGGATCGCGTCGTCGTCGATCTCGACCGCGTGGTGCTGGAGGAGCGTGCTCACGCGCGCACCCCCTTGGCGGGCGCTTCGCCCGCCTCCACCGCCGCCATCGCGGCCGCGCTCGGCTGACCGAGCGCCGGCATCTGCACGTCACCCCGGTCGAACAGCGCCTGCGACCCGCCGCGCTCGCCGCGGGTCGCGTTCCGCCAGGCGCCGACGATCCCGTCGGGGATCAGCATGACGACCGCGATGAACAGCCCGCCCTCCAGGAACGGCCAGAAGTCGGGGTACTTGCTCGACAGGATGCTCTTCACGTACAGCACCAGCACCGCCCCGAAGACCGCCCCGGACAGCGTGCCGCGCCCGCCGATCGCCACCCACAGCACCATGTACACCGATTCCACCGGGGCCATCACGTACGGCGTGATGATGCCGTTCTGCGGGGCGTACAGCATCCAGCCGATCGCCGCGAACACGCCCGCCACCGTAAACGCGAACACCTTCACCGCGACCGGCTGATACCCGGCGAACCGCAGCCGCACCTCGTTGTCGCGCACCGCGACCATGAGGCGCCCGAGCCGCGAGCTCACGATCCACCGGCTGATCAGGTACACCGCGACCACCACCGCCACCGTCAGGAAGTACAGCCCGAGCTTCACCGACGCCGACCCCAGGTCGAATCCGGCCAGCGTCTGGAAGTTCGTCAGCCCGTTCGTCCCGCACAGACGCGTCTCGTTGCGGCTAAAGATCAGCACCGCCGCGACGACCGTCGCCTGGGTGATGATCGAGAAGTAGACGCCCCGCACCCGGCTCCGAAACGCGAAGTACCCGAACACGAACGCGACCAGCCCCGGGATCAGCATGCCGAGCAAGACCGTCACCGGCAGCGTCTGGAACGGCTTCCAGAAACTCGGGAGCTGGAACCCCTCGATGCTGGTCACGACGTACAGCGCGCGGGGGATGCCGTCGCCGTCGAGCGGCCCCTTGAGCGCGAGGTGCATGCCCATCGCGTAGCCGCCGAGCACGAAGAACATCGCCTGGCACAGGCTGAGGATGCCGCAGTAGCCCCAGATCAGGTCCACGCCGATCGCGACGATTGCGTAGCACAGGAACCGCCCGAGCTGATTCAGGACGATGATGTCGACCGCGCCGGCCTTGTAGAGCAGCGGCATCACCAGCACGAGCAGGGTGAGCGTGCCGATCAGCCCGCCGCGCTCGACCAGCCGGACGCGCGCCGAGTCCATCGGCCGCAGCGCGCCCGGGGCCGTGTATTCCAGCTGCCGCACGGAGGTAGCGCTAGACATCGGCCAGCCTCCCCTTCGCCGGGAACAGGCCCGAGGGCCGCCACTGCAGGAACATGACCACCGTCCCGAGGATGATCACCTTCGCCCAGACCGTCTGGAAGATCGGCTCGAGCAGCTTGTTCAGCATGCCCAGCCCGCTGCCCGCCCAGATCGCGCCCGCCAGCTTCCCCACGCCCCCGGTCACCACGACCAGGAACGAGTCGATGATGTAGTTCTGCCCCATGCTCGGCGTCACGCCCTCGATCGGCGTCAGCGCGCACCCGGCCATCCCCGCCAGCCCCGCGCCCAGGCCGAACGTCAGCAGGTCCACCCGCTTGGTCGGCACGCCCAGCGCCCCGGCCATCTGCCGGTTCTGCGTCGTCGCCCGCAGCAGCAGCCCGAGCTTCGTCTTCGAGATGATGAAGTACATCAGCACGATGCACGCGACGCAGAACCCGATCGCGAAGATCCGCGCGTACGGCAGCACGATGTCCGGCACCACTTCCCACCCGCCCTGCAGCCACCGCGGCGCCTTCACGCCGATGTTGTCCCCGAAGTACGCCCGCACCGCCTG
>DATHXE010000627.1:0-5825 GCA_035459845.1 Tepidisphaeraceae bacterium
ACGCTCGAATCGGTCACCATCTCCGCCCTCGACCAGACGGACCCTTCGGCCCTGCAGGAGCGGAACGTGTTCGACGCGCAGGGCCTGCGGAAGATCGCCCAGATCACCCAGCAGGCGAAGGTCGAGCGGAACGAGATCGAGCAGGAGTCGCAGCGGCAGGTCGTGATGAAGAACGTCGAGACCCGCAAGAAGGTGCTCGACATGGAGCGCGACCAGGCCGAGTTCGAGGCCGAGCAGCGGACGAAGGTCGCCAACGTCCGGGCCGGGCGCGAGCGCGAGGTGGCGGCGTACAAGCTCGAGCAGGACGAGTTCGTCGCCCGCCGGGACATCGAGAAGAGCAAGCAGATCGAGACGGCCGAGGTCGAGCGGCGGCTGGCGGTCGAGCAGGCGGAGATCGCCAAGCGGATCGCGATCGTCGCGAAGATGCGCGAGCAGGAGACGGCAGAGATTCTGAAGAAGCAGGCGGTCGAAGTCGCCGAGCGGACCAAGGAAGTCGCGGTCGCCGAGAAGGAGCGGGAGCGGGCGGCGGCGCAGGCGGAGGTGCTGACGGCCGAGGCCGAGCGCGAGAAGGCCAAGCAGTCGGTCGTGACCGTGACGGTGACGGCGGACGCGGACCGCGAGGCGTCGAAGAAGCTGATCGCCGCCCAGCAGGTGATCACGGAGAACAAGCTCCGCCACCAGACCGAGGCGGACGTGCTGGCGTACACGAAGATCAAGAACGCCGACGCCGAGAAGCAGGCGGCCGAGGCCCAGTACCAGGCGAAGCTGCGGCTGGCCGAGGGCGACGCGCAGGGCGCCGCCAAGCGGGCCGAGGGCGAGCGGGCGATCAAGATGGTCGACGTGAACGTCGAGCGCGAGCGCGTGGGCGTCGAGCAGGCCAAGGTCGAGGTCGAGCGGCAGAGCCTGTCGAACAAGCAGGAGTTCGAGGACGCCGCCCTGAAGTTCGAACTCGAGAAGATCCGCATCATGGCTGACAAGGAGGTGCGGATCGCGGCGGCCCAGGCGCTGGGGAACATGCTCGCCAAGGCGAACATGCAGATCTTCGGCGACCCCGAGACGATGAGCCGGATGAGCAGTCAGTTCATGCGCGCGGCGAGCTACGGCCAGGCCGCGGACGGCCTGCTGACGACGCTCCCGCCCGAGGGCAAGGCGATGCTCGAGCGGATCGGGTCGGCGGTGATGGCGCAACTCAGCGGCGCCGAAGCCGGAAACGGTCACGCGGCGGAGGCGCCGGTCGCGACGACGACGACGCCGGTGCAGCCGGGCGCGGCGCCGACGCCGGCGAACGCGGATGTCGCGGCGGAGGCGAAGCGGCCGAAAAGGTCGTAGGCACCCTGCGAGAAGCGTTCACCACGGAGGCACGGAGACACGGTGGAGATACCGCGAGGGTTCGCCGAACACTTCGTGACCCCGTGTCTCCGTAGTTGATGAGGAATTGAGATGCCGCTTCGCGACGATTTGATCGCCCTGGGCCTCAAGCTCCCCGACAACTTCGGCGACGAGCTCGACGCCTGGGCCGGGCGGGTCGGCGCGACGCCGATGAAGAGCACGGCCGCGCTGGTCGGGCTGTCGACGGTGCTGTTCTTCCTCGCCGAGCGGAAGCGCAACCCGAAGGTGCAGGACATCTGGGACTCGCTGGTCTACTGCACGACGAACCTGTCGGTCGGGTTTTCGGACATCTTCGCCAAGACGCCGATCGGGAAGATCATCGGGTCGGCGCTGATGGTGTTGGGCCCGTCGCTGGCGGCGAAAGCGACGGACGGGGCGGGCGCGGGGCCGAGCGGGGCGGTTCAGGCGGAGACGCTGGAGACGCTCAAGAAGATCCTGGCGCGGCTCGAGGGGACGGGCGAGACTCAGCCGCGGAGCGGCGACGGCCGGTAATCCGTGGCGCGAACCCCACGGGGAAGTGATTCGAGAACCAACCGGTCCGGCGCCCGTCGCCCGCATTCAATCCAGCAACGACGGCCCCTTCGTCGGGTCCGTTACGGGCGCGGGCCCCGTCGACGCCGGGAGTTTCGGCTGATTCCCCTTCAGCAACTCCGGCATCCATACCACCGCCGCCAGCGGCCAGGCGATCGCGATGAGCAGCGTCAGTAGGAGGACCGTTAAGAGCGTTCGCTGGCGCTTCTCGATCGCGTCGAGGCGGGTGGTGAGGGCGGACAGGTCGCCGCTCGGCATCGCCTGCGACGACGTGTCCTTGGCCTTGTTGACGATCTGGGTGAGTTGCTCGGGCTTGTCGTCCGGCTCGACGAGGAAGGGGTCGGGCTCGGGGCGGTCGTTCTTCCAGATGAAGACGCCCTCTTCGGCGGCCTTGGGGTCGTAGACCAGCGCGATCTGCCAGGGCTCGGGGAAGAAGTTCGTGCAGATGAACACGTCCATCTCGGACAGGAAGATGCCGAACCCGGGGTGGGTGTGGTACCAGCCGAGGATGCGGCGGTTGCCGTGGTCGCGCTCCATGACGGTCTGGATGTGCGTCCAGGTGTCGGCGGTGAAGGTGACCTGGGTCGAGCGGCCGGTGGCGTGGTTGCCCTCGATGGCGTACTCGACGTAGGCGTAGGGCCCGCGGGCGTCATGGTAGACGTCGCCGACGAGGACGCCGCAGATCTCGATGTCCTGGGCGGCCAGTCCGTGGCGGTGGATCTGATTGAGGACGGATTGGCGGACGAGGACCTGGAAGCGGTCCTGCCGGCCGGGCGTGTTGGGGGGGAGGTTGAGCCGGGGGTGGTCTTCGGGGCGAACGTTGGCGATGTCGCGCGGAGTGGCGGCGGGCGGCGGGGGATCGGACGGGGCGGCTGTGGTGTCGGGCGCCGCAGTCTGAGCGGGCGCGGACTCGGCGGGCGACGTCGGCGGCGCGTCGGCGGTTGTCGGCGGCGTGGGCTCCGCGACCGGGTCGGACGGCGGCGGCGTGGGATCGGTGGGGGCGGGGTCGGCCATGGGCGGGCGGGCGTGGCGTTTCTTGTTGCGGCGGGCCATCGGTCGGTTGGATTATGCGGGGAGGTTGCGGCCGACGGAAGCGACGGGTCCAGTTTATCGGATGGCGAATTGATTGAGACCGAAGCGCGGGCGAACGGGCCGAAGCCGCAAGCGGCGGAACCGTGTGTTCGCATTCGGGCTGCGCGTAGAATCGGGAGATGCCCCGCCCGCGTCCCGAGCCTTCGATCGTGCTATTCGACGGGGTGTGCAACTTTTGCGAGGCATCGGTGCAGTTCGTAATCGACCGCGACCCGGGGGGGCGGTTCGTGTTCGCGCCGCTACAGTCGCCGACGGGGCGGCGGTTGCTCGCCGATCACGGTCTGGACGCCGGGAAGATGGACAGCGTGGTGCTTGTGGAGGGCGGGCGGGCGTATGCGAAGTCGGCGGCGGCGTTGCGGATCGGCGTGCGGCTGGGGTGGCCTTGGGCGCTGGCGTGCGTGGGGTTCGCGCTCCCGGCCGGGCTGCGGGATGCCCTCTACGACGCGTTCGCCAAGCGGCGGTATCGGTGGTTTGGGAAGAAGGAGGCGTGTCGGATGCCGACGCCGGAACTGCGGGCGAGATTCATCGATCAAGCGGACGTGTGAGGGGCGCAACTTTAGGCTTGGCAAGGGACTGCCGCGATGTGGTGAATCGCACCAACGCGATGCGAATCATCGCCGATCGCAAGGGTTCGGAGTGAAAGGACAAAAACATCCTCTAAGCTCCTTCGTATATCCATCAACCAACCAGCCGGACACGGCCGGACAATACACACGAAGGAGCAACGATGTCCACGGCGAGCGCAGCGACGATGTACGAGCAAATCGGTGGTCAGCCGGCGGTCGAGGCCGCTGTCGACCTTTTCTACCGCAAGGTGCTCACCGACGACCGGGTCTCGCGGTTCTTCGACGACGTCGACATGGACCGCCAGTCCGCCAAACAGAAGGCGTTTCTGACCATGGTGTTCGGCGGCCCGGCGAACTACACCGGGCTCGACATGCGCCGCGGTCACCTGCACCTGATCGCCCGCGGGATGGACGACTCCCACGTCGACGCGGTGATCGAGCTGCTGGGCGAGACGCTGGCCGAGCTGGGCGTACCGGCCGAACTGATCGGCAAGGTGGCGGCCGTCGCCGATTCGGTGCGGGATGACGTGCTCGACCGCCCGGCGGGATCGCCCAAGGGCACCAAGCCGGGTTCGTCGAACACGCCGGCGGAGAAGCAGGGCGGGTGCGGCGGTGGCACGTGCGCGTGCGGGAAGAATTGACGCCCAAGTCGAGGACGTCGGGCGCCACGGCCACTCGCCGGACGGCACCCGCGAATCGGTGAGCGTGGTCGCGTGGCCGTGCCGTTCGCGCGCCGAAGCACGGCCACGCGGCAACCTTTCTTCTACTTCCAAACGACCGGGCGCGTGGCCGTGGCACCCTCCGACAGTGGGGTCGCGATAGGAGTGAAGCTGTGATCAAGTTTGAAACCGAAAGCGGGTCGCACGCGGTGCAGTTGGAGGCGGGCGAGAGTGTGCTGGACGGGCTGCTGCGCGCGGGGCACGCGATCCCGAACTCGTGCCGCGGCGGTGCTTGTCAGGCCTGCCTGATGCGCGCGACGAGCGGTGCGGTGCCGCCGGCGGCGCAGGTGGGGTTGAAGGAGACGCTGCGCGCGGGGGGATACTTCCTGGCGTGCTCGTGTCGGCCGGCGGAGGACCTCACGGTGAGCTTGCCCGGCGCGGCGCTGGCGGGGACGCCGGCGGTCGTGAAGAGCATCGACCTGCTCAGCCCGGACGTGGCGCGGGTCCTGATCGAGTGCAAGGAGCCGTTCGCGTACCGGCCGGGGCAGTTCGTCAACCTCGTGCGCCCCGACGGGCTCGTGCGAAGTTATTCGCTGGCGAGTTTGCACCGCAGCGAAGACGTCGCCGGGCACGACGATCATCTGGAACTGCACGTGCGGCGGGTGACGGGCGGGCGGATGAGCTCGTGGCTGTTCGACGAGGCCGGGCCGGGACATGAGATCGAGCTGCGCGGTCCGGCGGGGGAGTGTTATTACGTTCCGGGGCAGCCGGAGCGGCCGATCCTGCTGGTGGGGACGGGGACGGGTTTGGCGCCGTTGTACGCGATCGCGCGGGACGCGCTGCGGCACGGGCACACCGGGCCGATCCGCCTCTATCACGGGGCGCGAACGGTCGCCGGCCTGTACATGGTGGACGAGCTGCGCGAGCTGGCCGCGGCGCACGCGAACTTCGAATACCACCCGTGTGCAATGGCGGCGCCGGCCGAGCCGGTGGCGGGGTTGCGCGTCGGGGCGATCGATGGGGTCTTGCGCGAGGACCT
Source organism: Tepidisphaeraceae bacterium (assembly GCA_035459845.1). GTDB lineage: Bacteria > Planctomycetota > Phycisphaerae > Tepidisphaerales > Tepidisphaeraceae > DASPKW01. Next base: position 5,277 of record DATHXE010000627.1, read on the forward strand.
GCCGAAGACCGCGGGCTGGCGCGTGTTCCTGTGCGGCGACCCGACGCTGGTGACGGCACTCCGGAAGAAGCTGTTCCTGGCCGGGGCGAAGATGTCGGACATCTCGGCGGACGCGTTCCTGACACGGGCGGGGGTGTGACCTCGGTTGACCGCGACCGGTGCGCGGTGAACAATCGTGCGCAATGGCCAAGCCCGTGAAGAAGCGTGCGGAGTTCGACGTGATCGAGCCGATCGGCAAGCGCGTGGTCGTCCGGAAGGACGAGAACCGGCGCGAGACGCGGTCGGGGATCGTGCTGCCGGACTCGCACGAGATCCCGGTCATCACCGGGCGGGTGATCGCGATCTCGAAGCAGATCGAGAACGACGAGGACCACACGATCCGGAACTACGACAAGGTGCTGTTTGACCCGCGGGAGGCCATCCCGGTCGAGCTCGAGCACGACAACAAGCTGTTCGTGGTTCACCTCGACCGCGTGCTGGCAATCTTCCGGCGGTCGGCCGATGCGCCGCCGCCGAAAGAAGGGGCGGGAGAGGGCGATGAGGATGTGT
>DATHXE010000628.1:0-5090 GCA_035459845.1 Tepidisphaeraceae bacterium
CCGCGCCGCCCCCAGCCCGTACCCGTCCGCCTTGATCGTGGCCCACACCTCCACCCCCGTCCGCGCCGCCACCTCCACCGCATTCCGGCGGACGCGGCCAAGGTCGATCGTGGCGCGCAATGACATGGGCGGGGATTGGAAACGGTGGGCGGGGTGGGGTCAATGTCGCCCCACGCCGACTCCTGTGGAGTCGGATTCCCGCGCAGCGGGATTCGTCGTGTGTCGGAATCGCCGATCCGCGGGCGCCACGCTCGACCCGCCGAACTGTGCCGTGCTTGCGAACCACGTCAACCCGCCCGGCCTGTGCATGGCACCCCGGACATCTCGCGGTTCGCTCGCACCTCCGGTGCGAATCCGACTCCACAGGAGTCGGCGTGGAGAACTACTTCGTCCGCCGCCGCAGCAACCCCGCCGCCGCGACCCCGATTAGCCCCAGCGTCCCCGGCTCCGGCACCGGCGCCGCCACCACCGGCGCGCCGCTCGACCCGCCGACCGAGTCGATGTACGAGATCGTCGCCCCCGACCGCGCCCCGTTTACCATCGTGTCGCCGATCCGCGCCCCGGCGCTGTCGCGCACCAGCACGTCCCCGATCGACCCCGGCCGCCCGATCAGCGCCACGCCCAGCCCCGGCGAGTTCTCCACCACGATCTTGTTCACGCTCCCCACCGTCAGCGTCTTGATCTGCACGTTGTTCGTCGTGTTCTTGATGATCACGTTGCGGAACGTGATCGTGTCGAAGATGCCGTCCGCGATCAGGATCGGCAGCGCGTCCCCCCCGTCGATCTCGATGTTCTCCAGGAGCAGCGTCATCGAGTGGTTCTGCTTCGCCGCCCCGCTGATCCGGATGTGGTCGATGTGCAACCCCGCGGCACCTGCGACCGACTCGTTCCGCGACACGTTGTGGATCTTGATGTTCCGCAGCGTGATCGAGTCGTACGCCCAGTACGGCGTCCCGTTCAGCGGGTCCGTGACCTTCACCTCCAGCGCCTTCTGGTTGACCAGGTCGTGGATGTAATAGTTCTGGAACGCGATCGCCGTCTGCGACGCCGATTGCGGCCGGACGCTGATCGCCGCCGGGTTCGTCGGGAACCCGACCCACGACGCGCTCTTCCCGTTCATCTCCGTGACCGGCCCCGACCACACGACCGGCGCCGCGCCGGCCGCCGGCGCGAGTGCCACGACCAGGAGGGCGGCGAGGAGCACGGCGATCGCGCCCGCGATCCAACCGGCGATCGAAAGGCGAGGACGGAAAACAACGGCGGTGGCGGTCGGACGCATGACGCGCTCCCTCAGCACTGGGACTCGGGACGTTCTCGGACCTGTGTGGCGGCCGCGGGCGGTACTGGCGTTCCGCTGGCGTGCCGACCTGCCGAGTCCATCGGGGAGGCGCGGAGGGAGATTGATCCGTAGAAGCAGCGTATGAGGGGAAAACTGCGCGTACCGGGGACGGCGCGTGCCGCCCCTGACGCCTGTACCGCCCGGGCAACCCTTATGGGGCCGCCGCGTTCCCAGTACTGGGACGTGGGTCCGCTATCGGACGTGGGAGGAGCGCGACGAGCCCACCCTACCGCCTCACCAGAAAAACCACTGCTTCGTCCGCAGCACGTACGCCGCCAACAGCAGGTTCGTCGTCGCGTGCGCCACGATGCAAGCCCCCAGCGACCGCGTGTACGCCAGCAAACCCCCCACCATGAACGCCCACACGATCGACGTCAGCAGCCAGTTCAGGTGCACGAAGCTGAAGATCACCGGCACGACCACGAACGCCTTCCAGTCCCACTCCCCCACCCCGGCCAACTTGAAGTCGTTGGGCGCGATCACCGACCGCCACGCGAAGTCCCGCCAGAACAACTCCTCCATCACCGGCACCACAAGCACCGCCCCGAATATCCGAACCCCGATAAACAACCACCGCGACACGTCGTCCTTGAAAAACGCATCCGGGTTGAACGCCACGCCCGTCGGCCGAAACACCTCAAAGTTATTCTGCAGCCAAAGCTGCATCCCCACCCACTGGAAGATCCCCACCACCCCGACGATCAGCCCCAGCCACCAGTAGTCCCACCGGATCCGCGTGTACGCCGGCCAGAACACCCAGAGCATCACCGCCACGATCACCGCCCGCGCCGCGTACGCCCACGGGTACGCCGTATTCCCCGCGTCCGTCTCCGTCCCCAGGTACCCCCCCGCCATGATCAGCACGAGAAACGTCCCCATCGGCAGCATGTACGCCAGGTCGTCGCGCACGGGGGATGTCCGCGCGGGTCGGTCGGGTGCGGGCGCGTCGGGCATGGTGTTGGACATCGGCAAATCGGGAATCACATGACGAGGCCGTGGCACTTCAGTGCCGCGGATTGTGCGTTCGTGTCCCTCCTACTTCCCCCGAAATAGCGCGAAACTCGCCGTATGCCCGTGGATGAAATTCCGCCGCCCCACCGGCCCCAACTCCCCCGCCGCAAAGAACCCCGCCACCGGCGTCGTCGGCAGTGCCGCCCGCGCCGCGTCCACGTCGTGACACGGCGCGTCGAACAGCCGCGTCCCCCGACCGTTGCACGAGAACAGCAGCCCCCCCGCCGGCGCCGCCGGCTGGTCCGCCACCGTCGCCAGCATCAGCGACAAGTCCTCCGTCGCCGTCGCCGCGTCCCGCACCTGGAACTGCACCGTCTGCCCCACCCGCACGTAATCCCCCACCTCCACCACGCCCGTCTCGTTGTCCACGTTCATCACCGTCCGCACCAAAAAGTCCCCCCGCCCGAACGACTCCCGGTACTCCGAGATCGCCCGCCCCACGAACAGCCCGCGCGCCAAGAGCTGCCGGTCCGCCTCCGACAGGTCCATCACCGCGTCCCGCAGCGCCGCCAGCGCCGGCCGGCCCCCGAGCTGCTCGATCACGTTGTCGTGCGCCTTGGTCACCACGTACGTCTTCCCGAACGGCCGGCACCCCTGCGACACCACCGTCTGCACCTCCAGCCCCGGCCCCGACAGCGACAGCCCCACCATCCCCTGTGTGTAAACCCGGTCGTTCCGGAACAGCACGTTCTGCCCCGGCCCCTGCCCCGCCGACGCCATCCCACCCACCACCGGCACCCCCGGCAGCGCCTCGTCGATCGCCGGCAGCAGCCGATTCGTCGGCGTCGAGAACGGGTCCCCCAGCGCCACCACCGCCCGCGTCTCGGGCCCCCCGCCCAACCGCTCGGCCAGCAGCGCGGGGTCCGCCAGCACGTCCGCGAACTCCTCCGGCGGGACGTGGAACGGGTGGATCCGCACACCCGGCATCCGCCCCACCAGCACCGCCATCCCCGGCGCCCGCTCGACCTCTCGCCCCGGCCCGATCACCCCCTCGGCCGACACCCCCACCAACGCCTGCGGGTCCAGCCGCAGCCAAAGCCGCTCGGCGATCTCGTCCGCCTGGTCCACGTGGTCCCGGCTGACGAACACGAACGCCACGTCCGGCTCCACCCCCGCCGCGCGCACCGACTCGATCAACTCGTCGACCGCGACGAGCGACGACTCGTGCTCGGACAGGGCGGCATGAAAGCGCATCGCGATTGTTGTCAATTGTCCGCGCCCAATTGTCAATCGTCATCTGCTCCCCCGATGCCCCGCGCGCGGGCGCGTCCCATCCCCCCCACGACCGATGGGCGCGGTGTGCCCACTTCAGTGGGCATGCCAGCAACCCACCGAACACCCGTGCGCCAATCCCACCACCCCCGCGCTACCCGCCACTCCACCGAATCCGGAAAAATTGTCCCGCCCCGCTCCCCCGCCACCCCCGCACCGTGCGCGCCCGTCATCACCGCCGCGTGGTCCCGACCGTAAGGTAGATGCACCGTTCACCCGCCCATCATCTCCCCGGCGCGACCCGACCCCATCCCGCAAAGGGTACTGAAAAGTACCGATTTGTCCCGAAAAGGCCCGGTTTTGCCCGGTTTCGCCAGCCCCGCTTCCCCGCGCAAACCCATGTGCCCGCGGACGTTGCCCATCGCCGGCGCCCGCCACGCCCCCACGGATCGCAAAAATCATCGCGCCGCAGACGACGGCCCGGTCGGTTCCAACGCCGCTCCGCACTCCGGACACCGCCCCACCGACGCCCGCAGGTCATACCCGCACCCCGCACACGTCCCCTCCGCCCCCCGCTTCGGCCGAGCCCGCCGGTACAACCGCCACACCGGCCAAACGAGCAACACGCCGATCGGCAGCCAGTACGGCACGATCAGCCGCACCGAAAAATGCTCCGGCCGGTTCTGTATCTCGCCGTAAATCCCCAGCGTGCGCAGCCACCCGTTCACCGTCGGCATCGTGTGCCGCCCGCCCCGTTGATAAAATCGGAACGGCTTGGCCGTCGCCCGCATCGCGTCGTACTGCGCCCGGCTCGTCCGCGTCTCGCGCACGACGTGCACCTCGAACCGCCCGACGTTCGACTCGACCCGCGTCCACGCACGCCGCCACGGCCCCCCCAGATCCGTCAGCACGTCCCACTCCGCCCGGTCGTACGCAAAAAAGCTACGCGCCGCCGCCCCGGCCAGCAGGATCACCAGCGCGATCGACAGCCCGAAAAATGTATGTCGGACGGCGCGGAGCACTCGCCAAGTCTACGCGACGAACCCGTCACACCGTTTCACCCCCGTTCACCTCGTTTAGCCGCGACCCGAAGGGCAAGCGACAGCGCCGCCCGCAGGGGAGCGCGGAACCGTGTCGAATCGCACCGCCTTTTGCCTCACCAAACCGCCGTCACGAACCCACCATTTTCCAAATTTCGTCTCCCGCTCCCGCCCGCTGACCCCCTAAAATGCGTCGTGGCGTTCTGACGCCCTCAGCACGCCCATTCAACCGGAGGCACCCCATGATCAAGGTCACCAGCCCCGCGTTCGACGACGGCGCGCCCATCCCCATCAAGTACACCAAGGACGGCGGCAACGTCTCCCCCCCGCTCAAGTGGAACGTCCTCCCGCCCAACACGCGCGAGCTCGTCCTGATCGTCGAGGACCCCGACGCCCCCCGCGCCGAGCCCTTCGTCCACTGGGTCTGCTACAAGATCCACCCCGAGGCCGGCGGCCTGCCCGAGGGCATCCCCCAGTCCCCCCGCCCG
>DATHXE010000629.1:0-2224 GCA_035459845.1 Tepidisphaeraceae bacterium
GGAGTCGGCGCGGAGTCTGGTGACAGGAGTTCAACGCATGACACCGCGGAATCCATACCCTTGTCGCCGTTCTCGGCGGTCGTTCCTCACTGACACCGGCATGGGCTTCACCGGCCTCGCGCTGAGCGCGATGCTCGGTCAATCGGCCCGCGCCGACCACCCGACCCCCGGCGCTGGCACTTCAGTGCCACTGAACCCGAGCGCGCACACCAAGCCCAAAGCCAAGTCCGTCATCTGGATCTTCCTCTGCGGCGGCGTCTCGCACCTCGAGTCGTTCGACGTCAAGCCGGAGTTGAACAAGTACGCGGGCAAGTCGATAGCGGATACGCCGTACAAGGCGGCGATCGACCCGGCCAAGACGGACCGGATCGTGCTCGGTGGCAACCCGAAGCACGGCAACCGCAAGGTCATCATGCCGCTGAATACGGGGTACGCGACGTACGGGCAGAGCGGCTTGGTGGTGGGGGATTGGTTCAAGAACATCGGCACCTGCGCGGACGATCTGGCCGTCGTGCGGTCGCTCTGGACGGTGCACAACGACCACGGGGCGCAGCTGACGTTCCAGACCGGCCGGCACCCGCGCGAGGGGGCGCACCCGACGCTCGGGTCGTGGGTGAGTTACGGGCTGGGGACGGGCAACGCGAATCTGCCGGAGTTCGTCGTGCTCGGGAAGCCGACGGGCGACTGCTGCGGGGGGACGTGGACGTACGGGGCGGGGTACCTGGGGCCGCAGTACGGCGGGGTGCACCTGGAGGCGGACCCGCGGAAGCCGCTGCCGTTCATCTCGTCGGCCGACCCTCGGGCGACGATTGAAGAGCAGACGGCGAACTTGTCGCTGATTGGGAAGTTGAATCATCTCGCGGGCGTCGACTACCCGGACGACCAGGACCTGCGGGCGCGGATCAAGGCGTACGAGATGGCGTTCGCCATGCAGCGGTCGATCCCGGAGACGCTGGAACTGGAGAAGGAGGACGCGGCGACCCGGGCGCTGTACGGCATCGACCAGGCGCACACGAAGGACTTCGGCACCAAGTGCCTCGTCGCGCGGCGGATGGTCGAGCGCGGCGTGCGGTTCGTGCAACTCTTCCACGGCGGCGGCGGGGGCGGCGACTGGGACGCCCACGGGAAGATCAAGGAGAACCACACGAAACTCGCCGGCCAGGTCGATTTGCCGATCGCGGGGCTGATCAAGGACCTCAAGCGGCGCGGGCTGCTCGACGAGACGATCGTCGTCTTCGGGACCGAGTTCGGCCGCTCGCCCGGCGCGGAGGGGACGGGGCCGGCGGCGGGGCGCGACCACCACCCAAACGGGTTCTGCGCCTTCATGGCGGGCGGGGGCGTCAAGGCGGGCGTGCAGCACGGGGCGACCGACGAGATCGGGTTTCACGCGGTCGACGCGCCGCACTACGTGACCGATTTGCACGCGACGGTGCTGCGGCTCATGGGCCTCGACTCGCACCGCCTGGAGGTGCCGGGGCGAAAGCGGCTGGAGATGGATCACGGGCGGGCGATCGAGCAAATCATCGCCTGACGCCCGCCGGCGGCTATAAAGGGCTTGCGGCACAAGCCGTTAAGTGATTCAGATTGCCCAATGTGAGGGGGAACTGCGCCGGCGGTGCCGCCCGCGCCAGATGCGGATTGACCGCTCACCGGTGTACTGGATACCCTGACAACCCTGTATTGCGACCTATTCCGTTTGAACCCGCCCGGTGTGTGGGACATATTGAGAGTGGGGAACGAGGCACTTCTCAGGGCACCGACCGATGAAACGACGTTTCTTGAGCGCGATGGCGACCGCGGCGGCGATGGCGGTGGCGGGCGAGTCGGCTCGCGCGGCGGCGGTGACCGGCACGATCTTCGACCCCGACGGCGGCGGGTACACCAGCCTCGGCGCGCAGAACTTCTCGGCCGGCGTGCTCACGTTCGACACGACCAACCTGACGCTCACCCACGACACGCTCGGCCTGATCGGCTCGGGTTCGGCCGACACCTCGGCGTCCGGGCAGGTGCAGATGGCGGTCTTCAACTTCGACTCGCTGTCGATCGGCGGCGGCGTCACCGTCAACGTCACGGGCAACCTCGGACTGGCGCTGACGTCGCGCACCGACCTGACCGTCGCGACGGCGATCGGCGTGAACGGGACGGCAGGCTCGTTCGGGGCGGCGGACGGTCAGGCCGGCGGGGCGGGCGGGTCGGGGGCCGAGGGCGGGGTGCGGAACTCGGG
>DATHXE010000630.1:0-6823 GCA_035459845.1 Tepidisphaeraceae bacterium
CCGGCACCAACCAGCTCAACGGCGCCGCCGTCAGCCGCCCGTTCTTCTCCGCCACCGGGGCCGCGTTCTTCGGCGACCTCGGCGCCAGCACCAGCCCGGCCGCCCTCGACTACACCAAGCTCCCGAAGGTCACGTTCGTCATCCCGAACCTCGACAGCGACATGCACGACGGGGCCTACCCGACGAACATCACGACCGGCGACGCCTGGCTCCAGACCAACATCAACGCCTACGCCCAGTGGGCCAGGACCCACAACAGCCTGCTCGTCGTCACGTTCGACGAGGACAACAGTTCGGGCGCCCAGGCCAACAAGATCCCCACGATCTTCTACGGGGCCAACCTCAAGCCCGGCGGGACGACCGTCGACGCGACCTACACGCTCCACAACCTGCTCCGCACCGTCGAGGACACGTACGGCGCCGCCCACTCGGGCTCGGCGGCCAAGGTCCGCGCCGTGCACGGCGCGTTCGCCGCCGACGTCGGCACGGGCATCGCGCGCCTCCAGCAGGGCAACGGCTACGCCGACGCGCACGACACGATGCTCCAGTCCGACCAGCCGACCACCAAGGGCAACGCGCTCGCCGACCTGACCGTCGACACCGCGAGCACCACCGGCGGCGTCAACCAGGTGCTGATCCGCTTCGACAACCTCGCGGCCAAGGTCCCCGCCGGCGCGCAAATCCTCTCCGCCAAGCTGATCGTCAAGGCGACCAACACGTCCGCCAACAACACCACGCTCCACCGCCTGACCCACGCGTGGACGGACAACGCCACCTGGAACGACGTCGACGGCAATGGCGTCGCCGACGCGGCCGGCGGGGTCGACCTCGGTGGCGCCGACGCCGAGACCAACGTCGCGTTCACTCTCGACGCCCCGTACACCGGCAACATGGCGATCTTCGACGTGACCGGCAGCGTCGAGGCCTGGCTCGCCGGCGCCGCCACGAACTTCGGCTGGGCCCTGCTCCCCACCGGCAGCGACGGGTTCGCCTTCACTTCGTCCGAAGGGACCGCCGCCGACCGCCCCGTGCTCGAGATCGTCTACGTCCCCGAGCCCGGCACGGCCGCCGGGGTCGCCTGCGCGGCCGCCGCCGCAAGCCTCCGCCGACGGCGCCGCCATTGAAAGGCGCGCGACCACGCCTCTGGTTCCAGCTTGTAGCCGCCCCGTCGGCCCTGATCACCGATTCCCCGCGTCCTCCTCCACCGCCGGCAGTGTCGTCGCCGCCTGGATCGCCGCGTCCGTGGTCGGGTGCGGCTCGGCGACGGGGCCCGCCGCCTTCGCCGCCCGGCGGGCCTTCCAGAACTCGATCGCGACCGGCAGGACGGAAATGAGGATGATCGCGATGATCACCAGCTCGAAGTTCTTCTGCACGACCTCGAACCGCCCGAAGAACACGCCGGCCAGCACGCAGATGATCACCCACGCGGCCCCGCCGACGATGTTGTAGATCCAGAACTTGAAGAAGTTCATCCGCCCGATGCCCGCGACGAACGGCGCGAACGTCCGGACGATCGGGACGAACCGCGCGAGGATGATCGTCTTGCCCCCGTACTTGTCGTAGAACTCCTGCGCCTTGATCAGATGCTTCTTATTCAGCAGGCGGGTCATCAGCGACCGGCTGGCCGGACGTGGGGCGTAACCGAGTTGCCCGGTGGCCACGGGCGCATTCGCGTTGGCCTCGACCGCGTCGTCCTCGCCCCCGCGGCTGAAGATCGCCGGACCGATCTTGTAGCCGATCCAGTAGTTCACGGCGTCGCCGACGATCGCGGCGGCGATCAGCAGCGGGGTGATGACCCACAGGTTGATCGCGATCCCCTCCTTCATCCCGATCGCGCCCAGCGCGAACAGCAGCGAGTCGCCCGGCAAGAACGGCAGGATCACCAGGCCGGTCTCGGCGAAGATGATCGCGAACATCACGACGTAGATGTTCGTCTGCCCGACGTGCTCGATCAGGTTGTTCCACGCCGCCGTCTCGTTGAGGTGGCGGAACAGGTACCACAGGAGTTCGAAAAACCGCATCATCGGGAGACTCTCCAACCCGCACTGCGCTCCGGCACTCTCGGGCTAGCCGCTTCAGCGGCTAGTGATCCTCCTCTATCGCAGTGAATCGCGAGCGGGGCCAGTGTAGTCCCCGGGATTTCACTTACCAGCGACGTGCCGGCGCGCGAATGTTCCACGTGGAACATCTGCCTAACGGCAGCGGTTCGCGAAGTCGGCTCCGCGCGAGGATTGAAGCCGGTCGCTGAAATGAAACGGGCCCCATATGGATCCATCGGATCGAGATCGACGAACGGGCGGCGCGCGACGGGCGCATCTCGGCGTCCGTCCCGCGACAAGTCGCTGGGTTCTCTCATCGGTCCGACCCGATCGCGTTTCCACTGACACGTTTACGCTCGCCGAGCGTTCCTTGATTGCCGATAGTTGAGGACTAGAATCCGGGGCAGCGTCGCCGGCGGGATGTGAGGTCTACTCGACCCGACAATCGGGTTTTCCAGGCACACCCGGCGACCGCGGGCCGGAGTCATCGCTCCGGCCGGCCGGAACAGTTCCGGCGGGACGGTCAATCGGTCCGGGCGCGCGACGGAGTCGCGCGGCGGGTCGGTCGGTCGCCCCCGACTCCTGGTGTGACCCGCGCCTCCCGCGCGGGCCGCGACCGGGGGTAACGGCACTCTGCCGACGGCAACGCTGCACCCGAGAGAGGGGCCCGGTCCTTACCGACCCGGCCGACAGGAGATGGACATGTTCGAACGATTCACGGACCGGGCGCGCAAGGTGATGGCCTTGGCCAACCAAGAGGCGCAGCGGTTCAACCACGAGTACATCGGGACAGAGCACATCCTGCTGGGGCTGGTGAAGGAGGGCAGCGGGGTCGGCGCCAACGTGCTGAAGAACCTCGACGTCGACCTCCGCAAGGTGCGCCTGGAGGTCGAGAAGCTCGTCAAGAGCGGGCCCGACATGGTCACCATGGGCAAGCTGCCCCAGACCCCCCGCGCCAAGAAGGTGATCGAGTACGCGATCGAAGAGGCGCGCAACCTGAACCACAATTACGTCGGCACCGAGCATTTGCTGCTCGGGCTGCTCCGCGAGCACGACGGCGTCGCCGCCCAGGTGCTCATGAACCTGGGGCTGAAGTTGGAAGAAGTCCGGGAAGAGGTGCTGAACCTTTTGGGAGCCGGTGTGGAAAACGAAGAACCGTCCGCCAGTCAGGAAAAGCAGCCGAACAAGGGCAAGAGCAAGACCCCCGCGCTGGACTCGTTCGGGCGCGACTTGACCGAGCTCGCCAAGGAGGGCTCGCTCGACCCGGTCATCGGCCGGAAGAACGAGATCGAGCGCGTCATCCAGATCCTCTGCCGCCGCCAGAAGAACAACCCCGTCCTCCTGGGCGAGGCCGGCGTCGGCAAGACGGCGATCGTCGAGGGCCTGGCCCAGATGATCATCTCGAACAGCGTCCCGGAGATCCTCCACGACCGCCGCCTGGTCGTGCTCGACCTGGCCATGATGGTCGCGGGCACGAAGTACCGCGGCCAGTTCGAAGAGCGGATCAAGGCCGTCATGAACGAGGTCCGCCGCGCCAAGAACGTCATCCTGTTCATCGACGAGCTTCACACGCTGGTGGGCGCCGGCGGGGCCGAGGGCGCGATCGACGCGTCGAACGTGCTCAAGCCCGCCCTGTCGCGCGGCGAGATCCAGTGCATCGGGGCCACGACGTTCGACGAGTACCGCAAGTACATCGAGAAGGACGCGGCGCTGGCCCGCCGGTTCCAGGCGATCACGGTCGAGCCGCCGAACAAGGCGGACGCGGTCGAGATCCTCAAGGGCCTGCGGGACCGGTACGAGGCGCACCACCGGGTGCAGATCCTCGACGCCGCGCTGGTCTCCGCCGTCGAGATGTCCGACCGGTACATCACCGGCCGGTGCCTGCCGGACAAGGCGATCGACGTGCTGGACGAGGCCGGCGCGCGCATCCGCCTGCGCAGCATGACCAAGCCGCCGAACCTCGCCGAGATCGAGGAGGAGATCGAGCGCCTGTCGATTCAGAAGGACGAGGCCGTCCGCAACGCCGAGTACGAGGAGGCCGCGCGGCTGCGCGACTCGGCCGAGGCGCTGCGGAAGAAGAAGGAGGAGATGCAGAAGCAGTGGCGCGACAAGGCCAAGGAGGTCGACGGCGTCGTCGACGAGGAGGTCATCGCCGAGGTCGTCTCCAAGATGACCGGCGTGCCCCTGACCCGGCTCGCGAAGGAAGAGGCCCAGCGCCTGCTCGAGCTCGAGAACGAGCTGCACAAGCGGGTCGTGTCGCAGGACGAGGCGATCAAGGCGATCAGCAAGACGATCCGCCGGGCGCGCTCGGGCCTGAAGGACCCGAACCGGCCGATGGGCTCGTTCCTGTTCCTCGGCCCGTCGGGCGTCGGCAAGACGCTGCTCAGCAAGGCGCTGGCCGAGTTCATGTTCGGCGACGAGGACTCGCTGATCCAGATCGACATGTCCGAGTACATGGAGAAGCACAACGTGTCGCGCCTGATCGGCGCGCCGCCGGGGTACGTCGGGTACGAGGAAGGCGGCCAGCTCACCGAGCGGATCCGCCGCCGCCCGTACTCGGTCGTCCTCCTCGACGAGGTCGAGAAGGCCCACCCGGACGTCTTCAACATGCTCCTGCAGATCATGGAGGAAGGCCGCCTGACCGACTCGTTCGGCCGGCACGTCGACTTCAAGAACGTCGTCATGATCATGACCTCGAACATCGGTTCGGAGCTGATCAAGGGCGGCGGGCCGTCGATGGTGCTGAGCAACATCGGCCGGCCGAAGACCGGCGCCGGGCAGGAGGAGCGGAACTACCAGCAGATCAAGGAGACGGTGATGAAGGAGGTCGAGCGGTACTTCCGCCCCGAGTTCATCGGCCGCCTCGACGACGTGATCGTGTTCCGCCCGCTGAACCGGACGCACCTCGAGCAGATCGTCGAGTTCGAGCTGAAGAAGGTGACCAAGCGGCTGGTCGACCACGGCCTGCGGATCGAGCTGACGCAGGAATCCAAGGACTTCCTGATCGACAAGGGCACGAGCACCGACTTCGGCGCCCGGCCGCTCCGGCGAGCCCTGGAGCAGCACGTCGAGGACCCGCTGGCCGAGGAGATCCTCCGCGGCCACTTCAAGGGCAAGGACGTGATCAAGATCTCGATCAAGACCGAGGACGACGGGACGAAGCACCTGTACTTCGACGCCCAGAAGACCGAGGCCAAGCCGGAAGAGAAGGCCGTGGCGCAGGCGTCGAGCGACGCGACCTGATCGTCGATCGTCAGTTGTTATTGAAGACCAAGCCCCCGGGTGAAAGCCCGGGGGCTTTTCGTTTGCGAGAGGTCACGTGCCCCTTCGGTGCGACCGCTAAGAACCGCCTTGGTCTGCGGTGAAGAGTTCGGACATCCCTCGCGCGCGTCCCTATAATCGCTCCTCATGCCGATCACCGAGGAGATGCTTTCGCGGGCGAAGCAGCACCGGCGGGCCGAGTCGGAGCAACTCCTGGCGCAGACGTATGCGCCGATCTACCGGATCGCCCACGCGCTCATCGGCCGCGCAGACCTGGCGGAAGGCGTGGTCGCGCGCGTCATGCGCCGGGCGCTGGCGCGCGTCGAATCGTGGCGCGACGACGCCGACGCCCAGCGGTGGTTCCTGCACCACACGATCATCGAAGTCCGGCGGAGCGCCCCGGCCGACCCGCCCGACGCGCAGGCGGACCTGCTCGTCGCGCGGGCGGAGGCGGGCACGGGCGTGGCGCACGCCGCGTTCGTGCGGGCGGTGCGGGCGCTCCCGGCCCAGCAGCGCGAGGCCGTCGTGCTTCACCACGCGGCCCACCTGAACGAGCGGTACGTCGCGGTCGCCATGGACTGCTCCACCGGCGCAGCCCAGGCACATTTGGCGGCGGGGACCGATACGCTGAGCGCCGTCGCGGGCGGAGACCTGGACGCGCGCCTGGCAGAGCTGGCAGCGGCGTACCGAAACCTAGGCCCGGCGGTCGGCGCAGTCGCGCCGGCGGTGCGGCGGGTCGTGACGAGCAACCTGCGGGCGCGGCGGTGGCGCGTGTGGCGGCGGGTCGTCGTCGCGATTCTGGTGGTGGGCGTCATCGGGGCGGGCGCGTGGTACGCGTGGACGCGGACGGGCGTGTGATCCCCACGCCGACTTCTGTGAAGTCGGATTCGCTCCGAAGGTGCGAATCCGTTTGCTGATCCCCCCGTGCCCCGGCGTCCGCGCGCCCTCTCTCGTTGATTCCCCCCCGCACCGCGGTACGCTCCGTGTTAGGGATTCTCTCATGAGCGTTCGGCTGGTCATAGGCAAAGCGGGGAGCGGGAAGACGCGCCGGTGTTTCCGGGCGATCGTGGAGGTGTGCGCGCGCGACCCGCTCGGGCCGCCGATCTACTGGATCGTGCCGAAGCAGGCGACGTTCCAAGCGGAGCGGGAATTGACGTGCGCGCCGGAGCTGGGCGGGTTCGCGAGGGCGCGGGTGCTGTCGTTCGATTTGCTGGGCGAGGAGATTTTGGCCGAGTGCGGCGGGGCGGCGGTGCCGGAGGTGACGGCCGAGGGGCGGCAGATGATCCTGGGGCACCTGCTGCGGAAGCACCAGAAGTCGCTGCAGTTCTTCGCTCACTCGGCGCGGCAGCCGGGACTGGCGGCGCGACTCGACGCGACGTTCGCCGACTTCGAGCGGAACGGGCGGACGAGCCAGGACATGGGGGCGTTGTTGTACGACCTGGAACGGGCGGGCGTGGGAGGGGAGGATGAAGGAGGAAGGATGAAGGATGAAGAGGGGGAAGTGACGAAAGGCACGGACGCGA
>DATHXE010000631.1:0-3084 GCA_035459845.1 Tepidisphaeraceae bacterium
GCCGCCGAGCGCGAGCGGGCGGCGGGCGAGCGCGACCGTGCCGTCGCCGAGCGCGGCGTGGCCGAGATGGAGCGGGCCCGGGACCGCGTGCGGGCCGCCGAGCGCGAACTGGCCGAGGCCAGGGACCGTGGGGTCGACGCCGCCCGGCTCGAGGAGCGGGAAAAGGCGTTGGCGAAAGAGCGCGAGCGCCCGGCCGAGCCCGGGCGCAAGGAAGACGCGCGGTAAGGTGGCTGCGATGGGGTCTGTTAGCTGCAGGTCAACGACCTGCTGACGTGTCCATGGTCGAATCGGGTTCGGAGTCGCGAGAGGCCCGTACTCGCACCGCGCGTCAGCAACGCGTTGCGTCGCAGCTATCCATCCGATCGTTCCGCTCCTCAGCAGAACGGAACCCGCTCCCCGCGGGTATAACACGGCGACCGTCTTGCGTTCGTGAGCGTTGCTTTCTCAAAGGCGATCGATGTCGAAGTCGGACCACAGAATGATCGCCCTTTCCGTCGCGCTGCTCGCGCTCGTGCCGATCGCCCGTGCCGACACCGTTGTGACGACCGCCGGCAAGACGCACACCGGCCGGGCCGAATGGGTCGCCAATTCGATCGAGGTGACGCCCGAGAAGGGCGGGGCGAAGTCGACCGTGCCGCTGGCCGAACTGGCCGCGGCGACGTTCGACCCGCCGGCGACCACGGTGGCGAAGAAGCCGTCGGCGTCGACCCGGCCGATGGACTGGACGCCGGCCGACGTCGGGGAGAAGGTCGCGCCGGGGCGCGTGGAGTTCGGCCGGGACCGCGACGCCGGCGTGGTCACGCTGTTCGACACGCCGTACAGCCCGCGGTCGTACAAGTACAAGAAGAACACGTCGTTCGACCACTTCGTCCTGCTCGGGCAGACGGTCGCGGGGGACGTGACGCTCGTCGCCCGGTTGCGGACGCTGGACGACGGCAAGGGCGCGCGGGCGGGGCTGATCGTGCGGGCGGTGGGCGCCGACGGGGCGTGCGCGATGGTCGGGCGCGGGCCGGACGGCACGACGGTGCTGCACCGCCGGGCCGTCGGGGCGAAGGAGGGCGAGGACATCGCCAAGAGCACCACGCCCGTGTTCGGCGCGACGTGGCTCAAGCTCGCCCGGCAGGGGAACACGTTCACCGCGTCGGAGTCGACGGACGGGAAGGCGTGGACGGCGGTCGGGACGTGCGAGATCCCGCTGGAGGCCGAGGTCGTCGTCGGGCTGGCGGCCCATTCGGGGTGGGGCGCGGTCGACGGGCGGACGGTGTTCGACAACGTGACCCTGACCGCCGACGCATCGGCGGCGTCGGCCGGGCGGGCGGCGCGCGGCGTCGTCACCGCGGGCGGGTCGTTCGTCGCCGGCGAGGTGGGCGACGTCGTCGACGGGCAGATCGAGATCCTGAAGGCCGACGGCCCGGGCCGGCGCATCCCGCTCGACCGCGTCGCGCGGGTCGTGCTCGGGTCGCTCCTGCCCGCCCAGGCGGAGAAGCTCGCCGCGCTGGCGGACGGCGTGATGCTCGCCAACGGCGACGTGATCGAGGGCGAATTCAAGGGCATCGAGGGCGGGAAGCTGAAGGTCGTGTCGGTCCTGTTCGGGGCCAAGTCGATCGACGCCCGGCACGAGGCCGCGGGCGTGGTGCTTCGAGCGGTGGCGACGACGCCGGCAGCGTTCGAGGTGCGGTTGGCGGACCGGTCGGTGTTGCGCGCGACGGCGGTCGAGGCGGTCGGGGGGAAATTGAAGGTCACCGAAGCGGACCTGGGGGTTGTCGACATCGCCGGCGTTGATGTGGTGGAGGTGCGGCGTGCGGGGGCGCGTTGACCTCCGTTTAGCCGCCGGGCTTGCCCAGCGCGTCCAACAGCGCTTCGCGTAACACGTCGTCTTTTGACCCGCGCACACGCCCCGACCTCTCCGGGGCGCCATCCTCGGAACGAGTTTCGTGGGCTGTCCGTCGCGGGCGCGCGGTTATCGGTCTGCAATGTCATCACGCGGACTCGCCGATAGTCGGGATGACCCAGGGAGCGCGTCCGCGCGAAACGCGCTCTCCTGCGGGCGGCGCTGTCGCTTGCCCTCCGGGTCGCGGCTAAACGGGGACGTCGCGCTCGACCAAAGGCACCGACATGAAGGCACTGCTCCGCAAGGCGAAAGATCGCGTCTCAGGCCGAATGGCGTCGTTCGTCGTCATGGCGCGCGAGCTGGGGGCGCGCGACCTGGTCGCCGACCCGAACACGCCCGACGTGCTCGAGGCGGGCGCGGGCGTCTCGTGGGACGCGGCCCTCGCGTTTTTCAACCAACATGGCTTCGGCGGCGGGTGGGGCGAGCGCACGCGCGCCGCCGGGCATCGCTGTTTCGTCGTCACCCATCCGGACGACGGCCGGGTGATCGCCGGGAGTTGGCTCGCGTACCGGCCCGAATGGGTGCACGAGATCGGCTACCTGTTCGACTGCGGGGGCGACGGGTGCTACGTGTTCGGCGATTTCGTCGAGCCGGCGAGCCGCGGGCGGTGGCTGCAGAGCAAACTCGCCCGGCACCGCCTGGGCGTCGCCGCGCGCGACGGCCGGCGGTGGGTGTACGGCCTCGTGTGGGAGGGCAACCTGCCGAGCCTGAAGAACTGCGAGCGGGCGGGCCTCGTGCGCGCGGGCAAGGTGAGCGGGCGGTACGTCGGGTGGTGGCAGCGCGACCAGGTCGAGCGCCTGGCGGCTGACGTCGGCGTCGGCCGGTTCGTCACACGTGCCGGCCAGGAACTCGCGGGGGCGGCGTGGCGGTGGCGCTACGACCCGGAACGCGGGGCGGCGTAACCGCGCATCACAGCGCCCACATGAGCGACCCGATCAGCGCCATGATCACGCCGATCCAGATCCACAGGGGAATGCGCCGGCGCTGCTCCGGATCTTCATCCGACACGTACTTGCCGCACTCGGGGCATTGCTGGGCGTACTCGTGAATCTCCGCCCCGCACGCCGGGCACTCGGTCGTGCCTTCCTCGGCTGCGTCGTCGTCGTCGTCCTGGTCGCGCGGGTCGGGGTCCTCGCGGTCGTCGTAGTCCGCGCCGTCGTCGTTGGGGTCGGCGGACCAGTCCTCGCGCGGGC